>JAAXHX010000038.1 GCA_012270635.1 Dehalococcoidia bacterium
ACGAAGCCGTCCAGCTTGAGCACCTGCATGATGGTCAGCGGGGCGTCGGAGGTGCCGGGCGGAAGGTCCACTACCAGGTAGTCGAGGTCTCCCCAAGAGGTCAGCTCCAGGAACTGGTTGATGGCGTTGTGGATCATGGGGCCCCGCCAGATTATCGCTTCCAGCTCGTTCTTCTGGAAGAACCCCATCGACATGACTTTGACGCCGTGCTTTTCGGCGGGGATGATCTTGCCGTCGTCGTCGGATGAGGGGCCCGAGTGCATGTGAAGCATGCGTATAACGTTGGGGCAGTCGATATCCGCGTCCAGCAGCCCGACTGAGTGGCCCCTCTGGGCAAGAAGGACTGCCAAGTTTACGGCTATTGTGGTCTTCCCGACCCCGCCCTTGCCGCTGTAGACGGCTATCTTCGTCTTTATCTTGCCCAGGTTCTCGCCGACCTTGCGCCTCTGCTCCCAGTTGCGCTTCATAGCGGCAATCCGAGCCTTGTCCTGCTCGGTCATGGACTTCTTGCCGACTATCGGCTGAATCTGATCGGGCATGAGCGTCGAGACCCCGCTATTCCCAGCCGAGGGCCCGCTTGCCCTCTTCGGTGATCAGGTCGGGGGTCCAGGGCGGGTCCCATACGATGTCCACGTAGGCGTTCTGCACGCCCGGAATGGACTCCACGGCCTCGGTGCACACCCCGCCGATGCTCCCGGCCATCGGGCATCCCTGGGCCGTGAGGGACATGGTGACCTTGACGTCTCCTTCATCGATGTCGACGTCATAGATCAGGCCCAGGTCCACGATGTTTATCATGGGAATCTCGGGGTCATAGATGTCGCTGAGAGCTTCCAGAACTTCGGTCTCCGTGATGGTAGCCATATCTCCTCCCTTGGGGCGCTTACAGGCAATTATAGCCCAATCGACTATCCGGTCAAAGGCGGGCCAATTTTATACGCCTGAAACCGCAGCCTGCGGTAATCGACCACCCACCTAGTCCCATCGAACAGATCGGGCCTCAGATCATCCTCAACCAGCGTGAGCGTCCTGTCCTCGACGCCGGATTCCAGCCCCGTCAGGAAGTCCGAGCAGAACATCCGAATCCAGTCCCGCAACCCTTCCTCCCCCTCCTGGAGAGGCGTGGGGCGGCTGAAATGGTTCGCAAATGACACCTCGAACCCACGCTCCTCCAGCAGGCGGGAATACTGACCGACGGTCGGGAAGTACCACGGGTCCACCTCCCGACGCGGGCGCCCGAGCGTTGTCGCAAGGGCGCGCCGGAGCGCCGATACCACTCTCTCGATATTGCCCTTTCCACCCATTTCGGCGACGATTCTGCCCCCCGGCTTTATGCAGCAGGCAATCGAGTCCAGGGCCTGTCCCGCCTCCTTGATCCAATGCAGGGCCGCATTGGAGAACACGGCATCGAAGGGCCGGTCGAAAGTCATGTCCCGGGCGTCGGCTAGATGAAAGGCGAGCTCGGGGAAGTTCTCCCGGGCCCTTTCGATCATGTCCGGCGAGTTGTCCACTCCCACCGCCTCGCCCCCAGCCTGGGCAATCTTTGCCGTCAGGTGTCCGGTCCCGCAGCCCAGGTCCAGGACCCGCTCCCCGGGCTGGGGGTCGAGCAGGTCCAGCAGGTCTGCCCCGTAGCGCCAGATGTAAGAGTGGCTCTGCTGGTACGCGGGGGCATCCCATGCCTTGGCGCCGGGGCGCATTTCTCGGGATGGCGTCATTGGGGTGGGACACAGGAGCCCGTTGGGCCTACCTTACGTCCTCGAAGACCATTTCGTCATATGGTGCGCCCTCTTCCACCTGGGCGGTGAGTGTGGCCCGGACCCGGGACCCCATCATTCTGCTCAGCATGTGGATGAACCCGAACATACCCTTGAGCACCTCCGCAGACGAGGACGAGCCTTCGAAGAGGCGTCGGCGAGTGATCCTCAGGACGTGCCGGTCGGGTTCCGGTGAGGTCAGGTCCACCGTGTCGCCGGCCATGTCCGACAGATACTTGGTGAAAAGGGCCAAGCTGCCAGCGTCCCGCCCTGCAATGCCCAACTCGGCCAGAAGCTCTTTGCCGTATTGCAAGGCTACGCCCTCGTAGGCCCGCTTGACCAGGTGAGCGGTGACCGGGGTCCCGATCACCTGCTGCAACGCCAACACCGACTCCTCGATGTACCCCCTGCCGAAGTTTCGCAGGGCCTTCGAACGGCGGTCGGCGGGCCAGGCCTCCGGGTCCAGCTTCGGGGCCCGTTCGGGGTCGTACTCGGGCATGGTTGCATTGGGGTCGAACTGGAAGCGTTCCTCGTCGGCGAGATCGTGGTCGTATTCGTAGAAATAGCCTTCGGCGTAAGGCTCTCCGTCGCCGAAGGCCTTGGAGAGCACGAACCCCAGCCTGGGATTGTTCAGACGCACGCCGTTGTACGGGTGCCAGCCCGCAAATATGGCGCGGCCCATCCGGGGAGGGATGGCCAGCCACGCGAGACCCGCGGGGCCGAAAGGCGGGTTGTACCGGATCCAGGCTTTCTTAGGAGACTCCACGAACATCTCCATGTCTATGCCGCCCAGCGCATTGGAGAAATAGTGGTACTTGGCGGCAACTACGGCTCCCGGCTCTTTTTCGTATTCCACCCCCAGCTTTTCCAAGCCCTGAAGGAAGTATTCCCTCTGGTGGTTGTGAAGCACGGTTTCCCGCCACTGCACCACGGTGTCTTCGCCCTGCTGGGAATACACTACGGTCGTGATGGCCCCACCCAAAAGGCCGTAGAGCTTGGAGATGAACTCGGCCTGCTTCTGCAACGGCCACTCGGACGGATTGGTCTCGGGGGTCATGAGGGCTACCTCCTTGCGAAGCGGGGGCGGGTTATTTCCAGGGACGTTTGGCGCGCTTGGCCTTGACCGACCGCGTCTTGATCCCTTCTTCGGCTTTGGCATCCTCATCCAGGACCAGGGCTTTTCTCAGGTCGAGAACCTGGTCCCTGAGAGCCGCAGCCTTTTCGAACTCCAGGTTTCGGGCGGCTTCCTTCATCTGGGTCTCCAGGTCCTTGACCAGGCGAAGAAGCTCCGCCCGCGGCACTTCCTTGTTGATGGTGTAGGTCGCCCTCTCCTCTGCAATGGCCTTGACCCGGTCGGTGATGTCTTTGACGGCCTTCTTTATGCCCTGGGGCTCGATGTTGTTGTCCCGGTTGAAGGTCGTTTGCAGCTCTCGGCGGCGGTACGTCTCGTCCATCGCCCTCTGCATGGAGTCGGTCACCCTGTCGGCGTACATGATGGCGTGGCCTTCTATGTGCCGCGCCGCCCGACCCATGGTCTGTATCAGCGCCCCCGACGAGCGCAGGTAGCCTTCCTTGTCGGCGTCCAGGATGGCGACCAGGCTGACCTCCGGCAGGTCCAGGCCCTCGCGCAGGAGGTTGATCCCGACCACCACGTCGTACACCCCGAGCCGCAGGTCCCGTAGAATCTCGCTCCTCTGCAGGGTGTCCACCTCCGAGTGGAGGTAGTGGGTCTTGACCCCCATTTCCCGCAGGTAGTCCGCCAGTTCCTCCGCCATTCGCTTGGTCAGCGTCGTCACCAGGACCCGCTCCTCCCGTTCGACCCGGGTCTTGATCTGGTGCAGCAGGTCGTCGATCTGACCTTCGGTAGGCTTCACCTCGATAGTCGGGTCCACGAGGCCCGTCGGCCGGATAACCTGTTCGACGATCTGGTTGCTGTGCTCGTACTCGTAGGGGCCGGGAGTAGCCGAGACGCAGATCATCTGGTTGATGTGCCGCTCGAACTCGGCGAAGTTCAGGGGTCGGTTGTCCAGGGCCGAGGGCAACCGGAACCCGAAGTCGACCAGGGTCTGCTTGCGGGCGATGTCGCCGTGATACATGCCGCGGACCTGCGGAAGAGTCATGTGGGACTCGTCTATGAGCATGAGGAAGTCGTCGGGGAAGTAGTCCAGCAGGGTCCAGGGGGTGCTGCCGGCGGAGCGACGGGCAAGGTGCCGGGAGTAGTTCTCCACCCCCGAGCAATAGCCGGCCTCACGGAGCATCTCCAGGTCGTAATGGGTCCTCTGTTCCAGGCGCGCCGCTTCCAGGGGCCGGTCCTGGGAGCGGAACCACTCCACCTGTGCCTGAAGCTCCTCTCCTATGTCACCCAGGGCGGCATTGAGCTTTTCGTTGGACGTCACGAAGTGCTTGGCCGGGTAGATGTCCACCCACTCCCTCGCCCCGAGAATCTCTCCCGTCAGCGGGTCCACCTCCACGATCCGCTCTATATCGTCGCCCCAGAACTCAATGCGAATGGCGATCTCTTCGTATGCCGGCTGGATTTCCAGGGTGTCGCCCCGGATGCGGAAACGACCCCGGGTGAAGTCCATGTCGTTGCGCTCGTACTGCATGTCCACAAGGTGGCGGACCAGCTTGTTCCGGTTCCGCCTCTCGCCCTTGTGAATGTTTACGACGAACGAATGGTATTCCGCAGGGTCGCCGAGACCGTAGATGCACGACACCGAGGCGACGATCAACACGTCCCGCCTGCTGAGCAGCGACCTCGTGGCCGCATGTCTCAGCTTGTCTATCTCCTCGTTGATGTCCGCGTCCTTTTCGATGTAGAGGTCGGTGCGGGGGATGTAAGCCTCGGGCTGGTAGTAGTCGTAGTA
>JAAXHX010000039.1:0-2590 GCA_012270635.1 Dehalococcoidia bacterium
GCGTCGTAGATGGCGTTGGCGATGGCCGCGGGAGGAGAGACGATGCTGACCTCTCCGACGCCCCGAACACCGTAGGGATGGCCCGGGTTGGCCACTTCGACGATTACGGTGTCGATCATGGGTATGTCCAGAGAGGTGGGCATACGGTAGTCGAGGAGAGTGAAGTTGTCCATCGCGCCGTTGGGGTTCATGAAGTATTCCTCGTTGAGGCCCCAGCCGATGCCTTGGACGCTGCCGCCCTGCATCTGACCTTCGACGTAGGAGGGATGAACGGCCTTGCCGACGTCCTGGACGCAGGTGAAGCGGAGGACGGTGACCTTGCCGGTCTCGGGGTCTACTTCCACGTCGGCGATGGCGCCGGCGAAGGAGACGCCTACGCCCTTGGGGTCTACGGTGGACTTGCCAACGACGCCTCCGCCGGTGTCGTTCATCCGGCGGGCGAGGTCCTTGAAAGTCATGGAGAGCTCGGGGTCGGACCTGGACTTGAATACGCTCTTGTTGAACTCCACGTCCTCGGGGTCGATTTCCCAGATGAGGGCGGCCCGCCTGATCATCTCGTCTCGGATGTCTACTGCGGCCTCATGGGCGGCCCAGCCGGTGGCGAAGGAGGTGCGGCTGCCGCCAGTAACGTCGGTGTAGCCGATGGAGTCGGTGTCGACGACGGTGGGGTTAACGCTCTCGGCGGGGATGCCGAGGACCTCGGCGGCCTGCATGGCGATGGAGGCCCGGGTGCCGCCTATGTCTGTGGAGCCGATGAGGAGGTTGATGGTGCCATCATAGTTGACGCTGATGGAGCAGGCAGACCTCCACCCGATGTTCATCCAGAAGCCGACGGCGATACCCCTGCCCCGGTTGGGCCCTTCCAGCCTGGAATTGTAGTGGGGGTGGGCCTTCATAGCTTCCATGACCTCGGTGCAGCCGATCACGCCGTAGGACGTGCCATCGGCGCGGCGGGTGCCTTCTTTGGACGAGTTGAGCATGCGGAAGTCCAGGGGGTCGATGCCCACCTTCTCGGCGAGCATGTCGACCACTGTCTCGGAGGCAAAGGCGGCGTTGGTGGCGCCGGGGGCCCTGTAGGCGGCGGTCTTGGGCTTGTTCACCACGACATCGTAGCCGTCGATGACTATATTCGGGATGTCATAGCAGGCGAAGACACAAGTGGCCCCCGCGCCGACGGGAGAGCCGGGGAAGGCGCCGGCTTCGTAGGCCAGGTGGGCCTGGGCGGCGGTGAGCTTACCGTCCCTGGTGGCGCCCATCTTGATCTTGATGTGGGAGCCGGGGGTCGGGCCCGTGCCTTCGAAGACCTCTTTCCGGGACATTTGCATCTTGACGGGCCGGCCCGTCTTCCTGGACAAGATCGCCGCGACGGGTTCCAGGTAGACCGGTATCTTGCCCCCGAACCCTCCGCCTATCTCCATGGGCGTGACGCGTATCCTGGATACGGGGATGCCCAACACCTGGGACACGGAAGTCCTGACGGGGAATGCGCCCTGGGTGCTGCACCAGACGTGGAGCCGACCATCGTTGTTCCAGAGGGCGGTCGCGTTGTGGGGCTCGATGTAGCCCTGGTGGACGGTGGCCGTGTCGAATTCCCTTTCGACGATGAAGTCGGAGTCCTCGAAGCCCTGCTCGACGTCGCCGATAACCTGTTGGAAGTGGGTGGCGACGTTGCTGGGCTCGGCGCCTTTCTCACCGGACTCGTCGGTGCGCATCTCCTGGTGGAGTACGGGGGCATCGGGCTCCATGCCCTGGGGGGCGCTGGTGACGGGCGGGAGGACCTCGTACTCGACATCTATGAGGGCCAAAGCCTCGTCGGCTACGTGGTCGCTGACGGCGGCAACGCCGGCAACGGCATGGCCGACGTAGAGGGCCTTTTCCCCGGCCAGGACGTTGTCCTTCTGGTACCGCCTAGCGGGCTTGTCGGGGTCGGTGGGGGGGAAGTCCCGGGAGGTGACTACGGCGCGGACGCCTTCGAGAGCCTCGGCCCTGGAGGTGTCGATGGACTTTATGCGGGCATGGGCGTGGGGGCTACGCAGGACCTTGCCGTATAGCAGGTCGGCGGCCTGGAAGTCGGCGCCGTAGCGCGCCCTGCCCGTGACTTTATCGGCGCCATCGTGGCGGATGGGGCGGGTGCCGACCACATCGTATTCCCGGTTGACGAGGACTACGTTGGAGTCGGTGCCCTGCCTTGATGTCAACTCCTGGCCTCCTGCATTTTCTTAGCGGAGTCCATTACGGCCCTGACTATCTTGTCGTAGCCGGTGCAGCGGCACAGGTTGTTGGCAAGCCAGAAGCGGATGCGGTCCTCGGAGGGGTCGGGTTCCCGCTCCAGGAGGGCCTTGGCCGCAACGATGAAGCCGGGGGTGCAGATGCCGCACTGGAGGGCGGCGTTTTCGAGGAAGGCCTGCTGAATGGGGTGGAGGTCGTTGCCCTGGGCGACGCCCTCGATGGTCTCGATGTCCTGGCCTTCGGCCTCGACGCCGAGGACGAGGCAGGATGTGACTATGCGCTCGCCGAGCTTAACAGTGCAGGCGCCGCAGTTGCCGTCGTTGCAACCCTCCTTGGAGCCGGTGAGGCCGATAACGTCACG
>JAAXHX010000039.1:2596-5077 GCA_012270635.1 Dehalococcoidia bacterium
GTTTGTACGTAAGTTTTCCTTGGCATCTAAGACGCCTCCCTGGCTCGCTCGATGGCGGTGTTCAAAGCTCTTCGGGTCAAGACTTCACAGAGGTGGTTCCTGAATTCGATGGTGCCGCGCATGTCGGTGATGGGCTTGGCGGCGCCCTGCGCGAGGGCCGAGGCCTTGCGGATGGACTCATCGCTTATGGACTGGCCGGCGAGGGCTTCTCCCGCTTCCCTGACGAAGAGGGGGGTAGGGGCCACCGAGGCGAGGGACACGCGGGCGGACCTGATGGTGTCCCCGTCCAACTCCACCGATACGCCTGCCCCGACGACGGCGATGTCCATCTCGTTGCGGGGTATGAAGCGGATGTACCGGGCGCCGGAGTTGGGGGCGGGGGTGGGGACGCTGACGGAGACGAGGATCTCGTTTGCCTCCAGGATGGTCTGCCCGGGCCCTGTGCAGACGTCTTCGACGGGGACGCTGCGGGCGCCGTTGGGGCCGGCGATGTTGGCGGTGGCCCCGTAGGCTATCAACGCGGGTATGGAGTCGGCGCTGGGGGCGGCGTTGCACAGATTTCCGCCGACGGAGGCCCGGCCCTGGATCTGGATGCCCCCGATGATGGAGGTGCAGTCCACGAGGGCGGGGTAGTGTTGGATGACGGCGGCGTCTTCGTAGATCCTGTAGCACTCCACGGCAGCGCCGATGGTCAGGCCGGAAGCGGAGTCGTAGGAGAGCTCGTTGAGCTCGGGGATGGCCTTGACGTCGAGCAGGATGTCCGGGAGCCGACGCCGGGCACGCAGCTGGACAAGGATATCTGTCCCACCGGCGAGGGCCCGGGTGCGCTCGCCGTCTCGGGCGAGGATGTCCAGGGCCTCGCTGAGGGACGTGGGGCTAACGTAATCGATCCATTTCAATGGCGGGCCTCTTTTCCCCCTCTGCCGAGAGGCAGGTCGAGTCTCCGGCTGAGGGCCACGGGGTAACGTCCGAATGAAGCGCTCCCAAGATACCGATAAGGCCAGTGTCGTGTCAAGGGTGTATACTCTCGCCAAGGAGCAGCCGACCATAGCCGTCGACGGGGGGAGACATCATGACACAGCTGCGGGTCGCCCACTACCTCAACCAATTCTTCGCGGGAATAGGAGGCGAGGAGAAGGCCGACACCCCACCCGACTCCGAGCCCCGTCCCCTCGGCCCCGCCAACTCCCTGAACCAGGCCCTGAGCGCCTCCGGCGCCGGCGCCGTAGTCGCCACCGTATTCTGCGGCGACACCTATTTCACCGAGAACCAGGACGAAGCCCTTGACCGCATCGTGGAGCTGGTCCGGGAATCGGGCGCGGACGTCCTGGTGGCAGGCCCGGCCTTCGGTTCGGGTAGGTACGGGCTTGCCTGCGCGCAGGTCTGTCAAAACGCAACGTCTTCTCTGGGCATTCCCGTGGTTGCCGGGATGCACGCCGCCAGCCCAGCGGCCGAGCAGTACAAGGGGCAGGTGTACATCGCGTCCACCACCGAGACCGCCGTGGGTATGCCTGCGGCCATCTCGACGATGGCCAACCTCGCGGTAAAGCTGGCGCGGGGAGCGGAACTCGGGCCCGCCGACGAAGAGGGCTATATCCCCACGGGTCGGGTCAAGACCCAGGTCCACGAAAAGACCATGGCGCAGAGGCTGGTCGACATGGCCCTCAAGAAGGTGAAGGGCGAGCCTTTTGAGACCGAGTGGCCCCTCCCCACCGTGGAAAAGATCTCTCCCGCCCCGGCCATCGACTCCCTGGCCGGGGCCCGCATCGCCCTGGTCACCGAGGGAGGCGTCGTCCCCAAGGGCAATCCCGACAAGATTCCCAGCGGTTGGGCCCGCCACTGGGCCCGCTACGACATCGGTGGGGTCTCGGACCTCACGCCGGACGAATGGCAGTCGGTGCACGGGGGCTTTGACACCACCAAGCTCAACGGCGACCCCGACAGAGTAGTCCCCCTGGACGTGATGCGAGACCTGGAGGATGAGGAGACCATAGGCAAAGTGCACGAGTACATGTACTCGACCGTCGGTAACCTGGGTTACGTGGCCAACATGAAGCAGTTCGGCCAGGACATAGCCGCCGAGCTCCAGGCGGCCGGGGTCCAGGGGGTGATACTCACTGGCACCTGAGGCACGGGAACGCGTAGCGGCGCTACGCTGGCCAAGGAGCTGGAGCGGGCGGGACTGCCCACGGCCTTCATCACCGCCATGGTGCCCCTGGCCCAGAGCATCGGGGCAAACCGCATTGTGCAGGGAAAGTCCGTGACCACGACGACTGGCGACCCCACCCTGCCCCCCGACGAAGAGAAAGCCTTCCGCCGACGCCTGGTCGAGCGGGCGCTCAAGTCCCTCCAGTCCACCCCCCAGGACCAGGAGGTCGTCTGGGGCGAGGACCGGGGCTAGACGGCCACCCGCTCCAGGTCTTTCAGTATCGCCTTCGCTGCGTTGTGTCCCGGAGCGCCGGTGATTTCTCCGCCGGGGTG
>JAAXHX010000040.1 GCA_012270635.1 Dehalococcoidia bacterium
GACGCCGACTACGCAATCGTCGAGGATAGGGCCGAGGGCGCCATCCCCGAGCGGCTGATAATGGCCCAGGCCCTAACCGAAAAGTTGCTGCCCAAGGGCTACGAGACACTAGGGACGGTGAAGGGGAGCGAGCTGGCGGGGCTCGGATACCGGGCCCTGTACAACCCGGTGGCCTACCGGGTGCCGGGCATCGGGCGGTTCGCCGAGGGTCGGGTGCAGAGGGGAGCAAGCTACACGCCGGGCCAGACGGCCACCTTCCACGTGGTCGGCGGCGACTTCGTCAGCCTGGACGAGGGGACGGGGGTGGTGCACATAGCGCCGGCCTTCGGAGAGGACGACTTCAAGATCGGGGCATCGGCGGGGCTGTACTTCGTCCAGCACGTGGACCTCCAGGGCGGGATGATCGGGAACTTCCCCTTCGCCGGGAAGTTCGTCAAGGACGCCGACGCGGATATCATCGACGACCTAACGGCCCGGGAGTTGCTCTTTCGTCGGACGGAGATTGTCCACACCTACCCCTTCTGCTGGCGGTGCAGCTCGCCGCTGGTCTACTACGCCAAGAGCTCCTGGTACATCAACACCACGTCCATCAAGGACACCCTGCTGGACAACAACGACAAGGTGAACTGGCACCCGGGCCACATCAAGTGGGGCCGGTTCGGGGAGTGGCTGCGGAACGTTCAGGACTGGGCCATCTCTCGGGAGCGGTACTGGGGGACCCCGATACCCTTCTGGCAGTGCGACTCCTGTGAGAAATACGAATGCATGGGCTCTATCGACGAGCTCCGGGCGAAGAAGGCCGTTCGCGGCATCCCCGAACCCCTGGACCTGCACCGCCCCTACGTGGACGAGATCTACTACGAGTGCGGCGACTGCGGCGGGACGATGTCCCGCATCCTGGAGGTGATGGACGTCTGGTTCGACTCGGGGGCGATGCCGCTGGCGCAGTGGCACTACCCCTTTGAGAACGAGGGCATGCGCGAGGACGGGCGCTTCCCCGCCGACTACATCTGCGAGGCTGTCGACCAGACCCGGGGTTGGTTCTACAGCCTCCACGCGGTCTCGTCCCTGGTGTTCGGGGAGCCGTGCTTCCGCAACGTGATATGTCTTGGGCACATCCTGGACGAGGCCGGGGAGAAGATGAGCAAGTCCAAGGGGAACGTGGTGGAGCCGTGGTCGGTGCTCGATGCGCAGGGCGCCGACGCCCTGCGCTGGTACCTGTACACGGCGTCTCCGCCCGGCAACCCTCGTCGCTTCTCCGGCGAGCTGGTGCAGGAAGCCATCCGAAAGTTCATGCTCACCCTCTGGAACACCTACTCATTCTTCGTGACCTACGCCAACATCGACGGTTACCGGCCCAGCGGGGAGAGGAACGGGGCGAAGGTCTCGGGGTTGGACCGGTGGATAGAGTCGGAGCTGCACCGGCTGGTCAAGGACGTCACCGACTCCCTGGACAGCTACGACCCGACCAACGCGGGCCGCAGGATCGAGGGCTTCGTGGACGTGCTGTCCAACTGGTACGTGCGACGGAGCCGCCGCCGCTTCTGGAAGAGCGAGAACGACGACGAGAAGCAGTCGGCCTACGACACGCTCTACGGCTGCCTTGTCGCGCTGTCCAAGCTCATCGCTCCCTTCACGCCGTTCCTGGCGGAGGAGCTGTACCGGAACCTGGTCGCGGGGGCCGACCCCTCCGCCCTCGAGAGCGTCCACCTGGCCGCTTTCCCGGAGGCCGACGAGTCGCTGATAGACCCGGCGCTAAACGACGAAGCTCGCCTGGCGATGAAGATCAGCAGCCTGGGCCGCGCCGCCCGGAGCAAGGCCGGCATCAAGGTGCGCCAGCCGTTGGCGTCGGTGAAGGTCGTCGTGCGGAACGCAGGGGAGAAAGAGGCGTTGCAGCGCAGCTTCGACCAGGTGGGCGAGGAACTGAACGTCAAGGCCCTGGAGTTCGCCGAGTCGCCGGCGGAGATGTACGAATACCGGGTCTCGGCGAATACGCCGGTCCTGGGGCCCAAGTACGGGAAGGACACGCAGAAAATCGCCAGCGGACTCTCGGAGATGGATGCGAGAGAGGTGTCGGAAGCGGTGAGAGCGGGCCGCAACGTGGAGGTGGAGGGGTTCGCCCTGGAGCCGGAAGAGGTGAACCTGTCGGCGGTGGAGAAGGATGGGTTGTCGGTGGCGGCGGAGGGAGAGTATGCGGCCGCGGTGCCGACCACGGTGTCGGAGGAGCTGGCAATGGAGGGGATGGCCCGGGAGCTGGTGCACAGGCTGCAGACGATGCGTCGGTCGGCGGGGTTCGAAGTGGTGGACCAGATAGCGAGCTACTTGGTCGGGGAGGGAGCGCCGGCGGAGGCCCTCGCCGCGTTCGAGGGCTACGTTAAGCAGGAGACGCTGTCCCGAGAAGTGCTCAGGACTTCACCCCCGGCGGAGGCTTTCGTGGAGACGCACAAGCTGGACGGCCAAGAGGTGGTGCTGGGGGTGATCAGGGTGGGGTAGGGGGATGGATTCCGGTTCGGGGGCCGGAATGACGGATAGAGGAAGAGGGGGTTATTGACGGACGGCCAACACTACGGAGAGGGAGAGTTCTTCGCCTTCGCGGACTATGGTTATCTGCAGTTCCTCGCCGATGGGGCTGGTGCGGATCAGGTGGATGAACTCGTTGCTGGTCGTAAGCGCTTCGTCTTTGAATCTTATGACCACGTCCCGGGGCCGCAGGCCCGCCTCGTCGGCGGGGGTGCCCCGAAGCACGTTGGTGATCAATACGCCCTCGTTCACCCCGAGGCCGAACCGCTGGGAGATACGAGAATTGACGGTGGCGAGGGTGACGCCCAGGTAACCCCTCACCACCTCCCCATGGGTGATGAGCTGATCGACCACGCGGTTGATCGTCCGGATGCCCACGGCAAAGCCGATGCCCGGCTGCGTGCGGTCCAGGGCGGTGTTGATCCCCACGACCTCGCTCCTCATGTTAAGAAGGGGGCCACCGCTGTTGCCGGGGTTGATGGCGGCGTCGGTCTGGACCAGGTCGCTAAGCTCGCCGTCACTCAGGGAAACGGACCTGCCCACCGCGCTGACCACGCCCACCGTAACCGTGGGCCCGCCCTCCAGGGACAGGGCGTTGCCTATGGCGACGACGGGGTCTCCGATTCGAAGGGCGTTGCTGTCCCCGAAGTCGAGGGTGGGCAGGCCATCGGCGTCCACCTTTATAACGGCGAGGTCGGAGGTGGGGTCCGTGCCCACGATTTCGGCATCGAAGGTCCGGGTGTCGGTCAGGGTGACGAGGATGAAGCTGGCGCCGTGGACCACGTGGCTGTTGGTCACTATCAGCCCGTCCTCGCTGATGATGACGCCGGAGCCGCTGTGGTCGGACTGGGACCCGGGGTCCAGGAACTGCCTCAAGTCCACGGGGCCGGTGAGTATGGATACCACGGCGGGCAGGGACTGTTCAGCCACGTCGGAGAAGGACATGGGCCGGACGGTAGGGGTGGGGGCCGGGGTATTGGTGGGGAGCA
>JAAXHX010000041.1 GCA_012270635.1 Dehalococcoidia bacterium
AGGCCCGCGGCACGGAGGACCTCGGCGAGGCCGTCGGCATCGGGGAAGCGGTCTATGGACTCGGAGAGATAGGAGTAAGAGGAGCGGTCACCGGCGAGGAGGTGCCCCATGAGAGGGACAAGGCGTCGAACGTAGCAGTTGAGGAAGGGGTTCAGGGGAAACCATCCCCTCACGGGGCTGAGCTCCAGGACGGCGACGCGGCCGCCGGGGCTGACGACACGGACCATCTCCGAAACGCAGGTCTCCAGGTCTTCCACGTTGCGAAGGGCGAAGCTGGAGGCGGCGCACATGAAGGAGTCGTTGGCGAAAGGGAGGGCGAGGGCGTCGGCCTCCAGGAAGGACACGGGGCAGCTCAAGGGACGCCGGGAGGCCTTGCGGGCGGCAACTCTGATCATTTCGCCCGATAGGTCGACCCCCAGGACCGAGGAGACGTTGGGCAGATCGGCCAGCGTGAAGGCGAGATCGCCGGTGCCGGTGGCGACGTCGAGGGCGGGGCCCCGGCCTTGTGCGGCGCCGGCGGCGAGGGCGGTGGCCCTCTTCCAGCACCTATGCCTGCCCAGGGTCATGGTGGTGTTCAGAACGTCGTAACGAGGAGCGATGCGGGAGAACATCCTCTCGACGTACGGGGCGGGGGGGCCGGTGCGGCTAGGCATACAAGGTTACTCTTTAGAGAGGGGGAGGATGATCTGGGTTTCGTCGGCGGGGCCGGCGGCCTCGAAAGCGTTCTGGAGCCAGCAGAGGCCCACGTAGGCGGCGGTCACGGCGTCGAGTTCATCGTGGACTCGCTTACGCGCTGGGTCTGCGAACCGGATGCCGAGACTCAAAAGCCCTCGCAAGAGGGCGTCTTCTCCTCGCTGCTTTCTCGGGAGGCCGAGCCGGTCCTGGGCCGCGCCGGGGTATACCTCGATCACCCTGACGCCCATCGACTCCAGGGTCTCCCTGAGGCGGATGGAGCGGAGGGTGAGATTGACCATGGAGGGTAGGAGGGTCCAGAAGGGGCGGTAGCCCATGCGGGAGACGGCCCTGTCGGCGGAGCGGACGATGCCGTGGACGGAGCACGGGCAGTTGGGGTCGGCGCAGCAGCGGCCCTTGGGGAGGGAGAGGGGGGCGTCGATGGCCACGACGTCGGGTTGGGTGCGGTGGACGGCCTGGAGGATCTCGGCGTCAGTCTTAATGGTCCAGGACTCGGTGACCAGCGCGTCATCCAGAACGGCCACCCCCGACCTTCTGCGCTCGGAGCCGCTGGGGTCGAGGCCAAGGGATATCAAGGACGGCCTCGGATGACGGGGCGGTCCGGGTGTCGAGCGCCGGGGACTCGCGGGTCAGTCTTCAAGGGTGGAAGTGTCGCCCTCGGGGAGGCCGAGCTCCCGGGCCTTGAGGAGGCGTCGCATAATCTTGCCGCTGCGGGTCTTGGGCAGGGAGTCGATGAAGTCGATCTCCCGGGGCGCGACGCCGGCGGACAGCTTCTGGCGGGCGAAGCGCATGAGCTCGCGGCGCAGGGACTCGGTCTGTTCGTAGCCGTCCTTGAGAGAGACGAAAGCCTTGACCACCTCCATGGCTATGGGGTCCGGCTTGCCGATGACGCCGGCCTCGGCGACGGCGGGGTGCTCGATGAGGGCGCTCTCCACCTCGAAGGGGCCGACCAGGTGCCCCGCGGTGTTGATAACGTCGTCGGCCCTGCCGACGAACCAGAAGTACCCATCCTCGTCCATGCGGGCCTTGTCCCCGGTGATGTACCAGCCGTTCTGGAAGCGGGAATTGTACATCTCCTCGTTGCGCCAGTAGGTCTTGAACATGGAGGGCCAGCCGGGTCGGATGGCGAGATGGCCCTCCTCCCCGACGGGGAGCTCGTTGTACTCGTCGTCCAGGATGCCGGCGGTGATGCCGGGGATGGGTCTGCCCATGGAGCCGGGCTTGATGTCCTGGATGGGGTAGTTGGCGATGAGGATGGCGCCGGTCTCGGTCTGCCACCAGTTGTCGTGGATGGGCATTCCGAAGGCGCGTACGCCCCAGACTACGGCCTCGGGGTTGAGGGGCTCTCCGACGCTGGCGATGTAACGGAGGCTGGAGAGATCGTGGCGCTGGACCACCTCCTCACCGGCCTTCATGAGCATCCTGATGGCGGTCGGGGCGGTGTACCAGACGGTCACGTTGTACTTATCGATGACCCGGTACCAGCCCGACGCTCCAAAACCGCCTTCGTAGATGATCTGGGTGACGCCGTTGGTCCAGGGAGCAACCATGCCGTAGGAGGTTCCGGTGACCCAGCCGGGGTCGGCGGTGCACCAGTATATGTCGTCGGGGTGGAGGTCCAGGGCCCACTTGCCGGTGGCGTACTGCTGGTAGGCGGCCCGGTGGGCATGGGCGGCGCCCTTGGGCTTGCCCGTGGTCCCCGAGGTGTAGTGCATGATGTCGTAGTCTTCCTCGGTGGTGCGGACGATTTCGAACTCTTCGGAGGCGTCGGACATGGCCTCTTCGTAGCTGACGTCGCCCTCGTCCAGGGCGCCTTCGTGGCGGTTGTTCTTGTTGACGATGATGACGTGCTTCAGGTCGGGCAGGTCCCCGAGGATGTCGGCGATCTTCTGCCGAAGGTTGGGGCTGGTGACAAGAACCTTGGCTCCGGAGTCCAGGAGTCGGTCCTTGACGGGGTCGGGGCCGAAAGCGGAGAAGAGGGGCCCGGCGATGGCCCCGGCCTTCAGGATTCCGAAGAAGGCGAAGTAGAGCTCCGGGACACGGTCCATGAATATGAACACCCGGTCCCCGAGCTCGACGCCCAGGCCGGCGAGAACGTTGGCGAACTTGTTGGACTGGGATTTGAAATCGTTGAAGCTGTAGGTCTCTTCCTCGCCGTTGGCCCCGAGCCA
>JAAXHX010000042.1 GCA_012270635.1 Dehalococcoidia bacterium
AGGGTCACGGCGCGGACTACGTGGAGGTCCGCATCGAAGAAGGGGAGTCGACGCGGCTGCTGTATCGGGGAAGGGAACTGGAGGACGTGGGCATGACCACCAGCCTGGGAGGCAACGTCCGAGCCCTGGTGAATGGGGGGTGGGGATTCGTCAGCTTCAACAACATCGAGGGGCTGAAGGACAGGGTGGAAGATGCAGTCCGGCAAGCGCGGCTGGTGGGCCACGAGACCAGCGAGCTCGCGGAGATCGAACCTGTCGTCGACATAGTCGCCCCACAGCTTGGGAAAGACCCTCGCACCTTCACCTTGGCCCAGAAGAAAGACCTAATGGACCAGTACAACGGGGTGATGTGGGAGGTGGAGGGCATCCAAACGACGCTCATTGCCTACGGTGACGGCCACAAGCGGGTGGTCTTCGCCAACTCGGAGGGGAGCTACATCGAGCAGCAGAGGGTGGACGTTAGCCTGCGGCTGTCGGCTACGGCCCGGGACGGCGCCGAGGTGCAGCAGGCCGGGGTGAGTCTCGGGAGCAGCGGCGACTTCTCCGCCGTCGAAGGGTTGCATCAGCAGTCCCGGGACATCGCCGCGAAGGCGGTGAGCCTGCTGTCGGCGCCCAGGGTCACGGGCGGCGAATACACCGTCATCCTGGACCCCGTTCTGGCCGGGGTCTTTACCCACGAGGCCTTCGGCCACCTCTCCGAGTCCGATCACGTCTACGAGAACGACCGGCTCAAGGAGGTCATGGTCCTCGGGCGACGGTTCGGCGGGGAGCACCTGAACATCGTCGATGGGGCGGCGGTCCCGGGCCTCCGGGGAAGCTACAAGTACGATGATGAGGGCGTCCCCGCCACCCGGTCCTACCTGATAAAGGACGGGGAACTGGTGGGTCGGCTCCACTCCCGGGAGACGGCGGCCAGGATGGGCGAGGCGCCCTCCGGCAACGCCCGGGCCATCGATTTCCGGTACGAACCCATTGTCCGCATGACCAACACCTTCATCGAGCCGGGGGCCACAACCTTCGACGAGATGATTTCCGACGTGAAAGAGGGCGTTTACGCCTGCGACTGGTACGGCGGCATGACCAGCATGGAGATGTTCACCTTCTCGGCCAGGGAGGCCTACATGGTCCGGGACGGCAAGGTCGCCGAGCTCCTGCGCCCCGTGACCCTCTCCGGCAACGTCTTCGAAACCTTGAAGAACCTGGACGCCGTCGGCAACGACCTCGACATGAACCAGGGCGGCGGCTGCGGAAAGGGCGGCCAGTCCCCCTTGCCCGTGTCCAACGGCAGCCCCCACATACGAATAGCCAAATGCCTGGTTGGAGGCGCATAGGTGGAAGACATCCTGGAAGCCGCCCGTAAAGTGTCCGACGCCGCAGACCTCTTCTGGGTCGAGAGCCGGTCCACCCCCGTAGCCTTCGAATCTAACCGGCTGAAGCACCTCCAGACCAAGGAGGCCCGGGGCGTGGGCCTGAGGATCATAAAGGATGGGCGCATCGGTTTCTCCGCCACGAACCGGATGGAGGACGTCCAGGGGATAGTCGACAGGGCGCTGGAGGTCAGTCCCTACGGCGCCAGAGCCGAGTTCGCCTTGCCGTCCGCCGCAGAGCACCCCCAGGTCCCGACCTTCGACCCGGAAGTGCCCAGGGTATCCATAGAGAAGATGGTAGACCTGTCCCAGGCCCTGGTCGACGGCGTCCTGGCCCGGCATCCGGACGTGCTATGCGATGCAGGGGTGTCCCAGTCCGTGGTCAAGGTGAGGATACTGAACAGTGAAGGGCTGGACGCCTCCTACGAAAAGACGGTCTTCTCCATGGGGGTGGGAGGCACCCTAGTGCGGGGCACGGACATGCTCTTCGTCGGGGATGGGGAGAGCTCGTGCAGACCCATCGCCGACGCCTCGGATATCGTGGCCCGGGTCACCGATCAACTCGATCAGGCCCAGGAGACCGCCGAAGTAACCACCGGCAGCTTCCCCGTCGTCTTCACCCCCGATGCCGTCGCCGGCCTGCTCCTCTCTCCCCTCCTGGTGGGCTTCAACGGAAAGACCGTGGTGCAAGGGTCCTCCCCCCTGGTGGGAAGGCTTGGCGAGAAGATAGTGGACGAACGGTTCTCCCTCCACGATGACGGGACCATCGCCTACCGACCCGGGAGCCGACCCTGGGACGACGAGGGCATCCCCACCAGGGTGACCCCCCTCATCGACAACGGCGTCGCCCGCAGCTTCATCTACGACCTTAAGACCGCCGCCCAGGCCGGCGCCGAGACCACGGGCAACGCGTCCCGGGGTTCGGGCTCCCTCCCCTCGCCCTCCACCAGCGTGATCTCCATCGCCGAAGGCGACACCTCCTTCGAGGACATGGTCGCAGACATGAAGGAGGGGCTCGTCGTCGAGCGGTTCCTGGGCGCGGGGCAGACCAACATCCTGGCCGGCGACTTCAGCGGCAACGTCCTGCTGGGCTACAAGGTGGAGAATGGACGCCTGGTGGGTCGGGTGAAGAACAGCATGTTGTCCGGCAATGTCTACGATACGCTGAACAACCTGATAGCCATCGGCAGCGAGGCGCGGTGGCGGGGAGGTTCGCTGCGGACCCCCCACCTGTATTGTGGAAACGTCTCGGTGGCCAGGACGGAAGGGTGAGCGCCGGGAGTCATTGACCGACCCCTGGGGCGTGCCTAAAATCTAATCGGGAGCAGACCTACGAGCAGTGAGAGCATGAAGACGGCCTTCCCGGTGTCCGCCGGGGGAGTCGTCTACCGACGGAACGGGGACGGCGTGCAGGTCGTCCTGTGCGGCCACCATCGCCCCGCCAGTTGGCGCCTGCCCAAGGGCACCCCCGACCCGGGAGAGAGCCGGGAAGAGACCGCCCTCCGGGAGACGAGAGAAGAGACGGGCCTCGAAGTCGCCATAGAAGAGGAGTTGGGGAGCATAAGCTATTGGTTCGTGGCTTGCGGGACCCGCAATCACAAGACGGTCTACTTCTATCTCATGCGGGCCACGGGAGGCTCCACGGACCTCCACGACCCCGAGTTCGACATCGTGGAGTGGTTCGACGCCGAAGATGCGACGAAGGCGTTGACCTATAAGAACGAAGAGAGAATAGTGGCCCAGGCGCTCGGCAGGATCAGGGACCGGCAGTGATACTTCGCGGCGACAAGGTGGTGCTTCGGGAGAAGAGGCTGGAGGACGCCTACCAGGACTACCTCTGGCGCACCGACGACGAGCTGGCCCGACTGGACGCCACCCAGCCCCTCCGGACCCGGTTTGCCAGCTACAGGGCCTTCTACACCGACGAGTTGCAGTTCCCCCAGCCCTTCAAGTACAAGTTCGCCATCGACAGCCTTCGGGGCAAGCACATCGGCAATTGCATGTACTACGACCTCGACCCCGACAGGAGCCAGGCCGAGATGGGCATAATGATCGGGGACAAGGAATACTGGGGCCGGGGGTACGGCGCCGATGCCGTTCGCATTCTGGTCCGGTACCTGTTCAACGTGGAAGGCTTGAGGACCGTGTACCTGCACACCCTGGAATGGAACCTGAGGGCCCGCCGCTCCTTCGAAAAGTGCGGGTTCATGGTCCGGGACAAGGTCAGGAGAGACGGCAAGACCTTCCTTTTCATGGAGCTGTCCCGGGCGAGGTGGGAGAGGTTCCCCATCTCGGTCAATGGGGAAGCCGATCCCGAGCCGTATTCAGTGGTCCGGGAACCGTATCCCTGAACCGGGTCAGCAACGGAAAGAAAAGTCGAGGGGCCGCCAATCGAACGATTGGCGGCCCCTTCGTTTCTACCCGAATTGCCGTATGTGCGGCTACTGTCTCGGGGGCTGGGCCGGGGCGGGGTTGACCAGGTCCTCGCCGATGATGACCGGGAACTCCCGGGCGATCTCGTCGAAAGTCCAGCGCCCGCTCTTCTTGTAGAGGTCTTTCACTTCGTCGGGTTGGCTCATCAGGCCGACGAATCCACCGGCGGCGTGCAGGATCTCCCCGTTGAAGTTCTGCGCCTCGTCGGTGCAGAGGAAGGCCACCGCGGGCGCAACGCCGGCGGGGTCGTCCAGCCTCTCGTCTTCGGCGGCGGCCTGACCGGCTGCCACCCGGATCTCCCGGGCCTTCCTGACCTCCTCGGTGAGGGTCATCCGGGTGGCGGCGGAGGGGGAGATGCCGTTGCAGGTTACACCGTACTTGCCCAGGTCCTGGGACACGCACCGCACGATGCCGGCTATGCCGTCCTTGGCCGCTCCGTAGTTGGCCTGCCCCGAGTTCCCGAACAGCCCCGAGGTCGAGCTGAAGCAGACTATCCGTCCACCCCTCTGCTGCCTCATGAGAATGGCCGCGTGCTTCACGCACGTGAAGGTGCCCTTCAGGTGCACCGCTATCACGTCGTCCCATTCCTGCTCGGTCATGTTGAAGACCATCCGGTCCCTGAGGATGCCCGCCACGCAGACCAGGATGTCGACCTTGCCGAAGTTGTCGACACAGGTCTGGATTATGTTCTCGCCGCCTTCCATGGTGGCCACCGACTCGTAGTTGGCTATGGCCTCGCCACCGTTCTTCTTTATCTCGTCTACGACCTCGTCCGCCGGGCCCCTGGAGGCCCCGCTGCCGTCCACCGCGCCGCCCAGGTCGTTCACGACCACCTTGGCGCCTTCCTGCGCCAGCAGCAACGCAATGCCCCGACCTATCCCGCGGCCCGCACCGGTAACGACGGCCGCTTTCCCTTTAAGTCTGTCTGTCATTCCCTATCTCCCTGGTGTTCTAGATTTTAGCGCCCGACCTAAGAGGCCTTACCCACGTACTGGTTGACCACCTTCTTGCCGAAGGTCTTGGGGACGGTCTCCACGAGCTCATCCACGGTCCAGAGCCCGTCCTTGGAGATCGCCCCGATTATCCTCGGTTGGGAGACCAGGGAGATCAGGTTGCCCCTGACGGAGAAAGTCTGTCCGTTCACGTTGGAGGCCTTGTCGCTGGCGAGGTACACGATGAACGGAGCGATGTCCTCCGGGTCCTGGGGCTCGTCGGAGAACTCCTCGGGCAGGCCCGCGGCCTGCCGGATCTCCCGCGCCTTGCGCACCTCTTCGGTCATGGTCATCCGGGTGTCTGCCGAGGGAAGTATCGAGTTGGCGGTCACGCCGTACTTGCCCAGGTCCCGGGCCACGACCTTGGTCAACCCGGCGATGCCCGACTTGGCCGCGCCGTAGTTGGTCTGCCCCGTGGTGCCCATCACTCCGCTGCTGGACGAAAAGGTGACTATCCTTCCGCCCCTCTGCTGTCTCATCAGGATGGCTGCGTGCTTCACGCACGTGAAGGTCCCCTTCAGGTGCACCGCTATCACGTCGTCCCATTCCTGCTCGGTCATGTTGAAGACCATCCGGTCTCTCAGGATTCCGGCGACGGTCACCAGGATGTCGATCTTGCCGAAGTTGTCCACGCAGGTCTGGATGATCTGCTCGCCGCCCTCCATGGTGGCGACGCTCTCGTAGCAGGCTGCTGCCGAGCCGCCCGCATCCTTAATCTCCTTGACCACGTCGTCGGCAGGGCCCTGGTCCCCGCCCGAGCCGTCCAGGGCTGCGCCCAGGTCCGCGACAACTACACTGGCGCCGTGGGCCGCCAATGCCTTGGCAATCCCCCGGCCGATTCCTCTCCCGCCACCGGTCACCACCGCTGCTTTTCCTTCTAAAGGTTGGGCCATATTCTCCTCCTGCTCCCCCCTCGGGGGCGGCCTGACGGCCGGTTTGGGTCTATTCCTGCAAATCCGCTCTGGTTCAAATTTGGGGGACGAAGACTCGTCCCAAGTCGTCTAGCCCCTGGAGGGGAGGGCCACGGTGGCCTTGCCGGGGGTCGTGACTTTTCCGTCCTTGTTCTCGCCCCAGATCTCGCACTCCACCAGGTTCTCGCCGCCCTCTGCCGACTTGCCAGTCACCTTGCCCTTTATGTACATCGGGACTCCGGGCTCGTCCATGCCGCGGTACTGGCAGCTGAGCTTCTTGAGGACGCCTTCCTCGCCGATCCAATCGGTGACAAGCTGGCCGAGCCAGGCGTTCTTGAGAGCGCCGTGGATGATGGGGCCCGGCAACTCGTTGCCGAGGGCATAGTCCTTGTCGTAGTGGATCTCGTAGAAGTCCCCCGAGGCCCCCGCGTACTGCACCAGCTGTCGGGTGGTGGGGTTCTTTTCGAGGGTGGGGATGTCCATGCCCTCGGTCACGTCTTCGTAATATACCTGTCCCATGCTCTCCTCCTGGATGTAGCTTCGTCCGAAATAAGCCGCCGACACTCTAGTAGTAGATGCCCGTGTCCCGTCGGGTGGCCACCGTCTCTCCGTCCTGGTTGGTGAAGGATATTTCCTTGACCTGGAAGGTCATCGTGCCCAGCCGACCCTCCTTCTTGAAGACCTCCGCTATCTTGGAAACCACGGTGATTTGGTCGCCGGGCTTTATGGCCTTGAAGTATTCGTAGTCGCTGCCGGCGTCCAGGACCCGCTCGCTCGGGTCCCGGGGCTGGCTTTCGTCCTCGTCGCTGGGGATGAAGGCCCGGGTGAAGGTGGGGGGTACGGTTACACCGAGCCAGAGTGGGTTCCCATCTCCGATGGCCTCGGCGAACCTCTTGATGTGGCCCTTCTCGACGTCGTAGGTGACGGGCTTCGTCTCCTTGCCCAGGTCCTTGACCATACGCTCGTATATGGCGTCGCTCATAGTGGCAACCTCTCGAATCTGACTAGTAGCTGATGCCTACGGTTTTTTCGGTGGCGACCAGTTCGCCGCGCTGGTTGACGAAGGAGTTCTGCCGGGTCTCGATTAACATGGCTCCCAGCTTGCCGTGCTTTTCACTGAAGTCGATAATCTCCTGGGTGACGGTGATGGTGTCACCGGGGCGCACGGGCAGGAAGTAATCCCATTCGCTGCCGCCGTCGAGGCCCCGGGAGAAGGGCATTTCCAGCTTTTCCAGCTCGTTGGGGACGCAGATGCGGAGGAAGGTGGGAGGCGCAACCATGTCCTCGCTGGAAGCGCCGCCGCCCCAACGGGGGCTCGGGTCCCCAATAGCCTCGGCGAACCGCCTTACGTGCCCCTTCTCGACATCGTAGTGGGCCGGGGCCGAAGGGACGCCTATGGCGTTCTTCATCGCCTCTGATATCAAGGGCTTGTCTGTCACACACACCCCCAAGCTGGGCCGAGGCGTTTCAGCCTCGGGGCCCGGGCGCCCGCCCCTCATCTTGCATTGAATCCTCCAACGGCACCGAGGACAGGGCGCAAACCGCCGAGAAGTCTACATTACCGCCCTCCCAGTGTCAACATTTCCGCCCTCGTTCAATGGATATGAACCGGTTGAGACAAGGGCAAATTTGAGGTGCGTTGCTTTGTAGGGCTTGGCTCCCTATAATCCTCCTCGCCACCGAGTTCCTATAGTTCCGCAAGACCTGTGCCGCCAACGGGAGGGGCCCTGCCGCGCCCCCTTGCGGTGGTCTTCGGGACACGGGACTCGGTGGCAAGAGGCCCACTCCTGTCATGCCACAAGGGGGTTCCATGAGCGGCTCCACGCAGTCCCAATGCCTTCTACCTGCGGCCCTGGGTCGCGGCATCCATTTCTCTTTCCAGGGTTAGCCCGTTCATCCAGCAGTTGGCCGGAGTCAGCCGATGGGCGAGCT
>JAAXHX010000043.1 GCA_012270635.1 Dehalococcoidia bacterium
TACCAGTCTTGGGTCGGGGAGCGGGGCATCACCCTCTCCGGAGGTCAGAAGCAGCGCATCTCCATCGCCAGGACCCTGCTCATGGACCCTAAGATCCTCATCTTGGACGACTCCACGGCCAGCGTGGACACCGAGACCGAAATGCTGATTCAGGAGGCGTTGAAGGCACTGATCAAAGGACGCACCACCTTTGTGATAGCCCAAAGGCTTAGCACCGTGCGCAACGCTGACCTGATACTGGTACTGAAAGACGGACGGATCGCCGAAAGAGGCGCCCACGATCAGCTCCTGGCCCGGGACGGCATATATAGGCAAATCCACGATCTCCAGCTGAGGCCCCAGGCCTCGGGGGAGGCGGGCGCGCCTTTCCTGGATGGAGCAAGGAGAATGTCGGCGGCAGGCCTGATCGAAGGCTAAGCTGCGCAAGTCATGTATATGAATTTCCGTGGTCGTGTGGGCCACATAGACGAAGGAGACGTTCGGGGTAGCCTTTACGACCACCGGGTGATGCGTCGGCTACTCCCTTATCTGGCGCCCTACAAGAAGATAGTTGCCGTGGCCACCGTGGCGATGCTGGTGCATACGGGGAGCCTGGTGCTGTTCCCGTGGCTGATCTCCCTGGGGTTCGCTGCGGTCGTGGACGCCGAATTGGGGCGCCTCACCTGGATCCTGCCGGCCATGGGGGCCAATGCATTGGCCGGGTGGCTTTTCAATTACATCCAGTTGGTCCTCATGGCTGGGGTCGGCCAAAGCGTTCTTTACAACCTTCGGATGGACCTATTCAGGCATCTGCAGGGCCTATCCCTAAGCTTTTACGACCGCAACGAAGTCGGACGCATCATGTCCCGGATGCAGAACGACATCACCCAGCTCCAGGAGTTCCTGACCACCGGCATCCTGGTGCTGGGGGATTTGCTGGTGTTGGGCGGCATTGTCGGGGCAATGCTCCTGATGGACGTACAGCTTGCCCTTGTAACCCTGGCGGTCCTGCCACTGCTGTCCCTGCTCCTTTACTACTGGCAGCAGTACGCCCGAAGAGCATACATCCGGGTCAGGAGGGCCATAGCCGCGGTGAACGCATCCCTGCAGGAGAACATCGCTGGCATCCGAGTCGTGCAGAGCATGGGACGGGAAGACCTGAACCTGAAGAAATTTAGCGGTCTGAATGGGCACAACCTGAACACGAGCCTGGATGCCAGCAAGCTGTCGTCCGCCGTATTGCCCGCCGTGGAGATAATCAGCGCCCTGGCCCTGGCCCTGGTTATCATATTCGGCGGGCGCCTTGCCCTCGGGGGCGACCTGCCCGAGGAAGTCCTGCTGGCCTTCGCCATGTACATACAGCGCTTCTTCGAACCGGTCCGCAACCTGACCATGCAGTACACCGAGGTGCAGAGGGCAATGGCGTCGGGAGTTGGCGTCTTCGAGCTAATGGACGTTCAACCCATGATCAAGGACTCTCCCCGCGCCACCCACCTCCCCACCATTCGGGGCCGCCTTCGCTTCGATCACGTGAGCTTTTCCTACGATGAGGGGATAGAGGTGCTCCATGACATAGACTTGCTCATCGAACCCGGAGAGACCATCGCCGTGGTCGGGCCGACCGGCGGTGGCAAGAGCACCCTCGTCTCCCTCGTGCCGAGGCTGTACGACGTGAGCTCAGGCAGGATAACGGTGGACGACGTGGATATCCGAGACGTGACGCGGGAGTCCCTGACCCGGCAGGTAAGCACGGTGCTTCAGGACCCCTTCCTCTTCACCGGCACCGTGGCCGATAACATCCGCTACGGACGCCTGGATGCCACGGACGAGGAGGTGCGGGAGGCCGCGAGGCTAGTGGGCGCTGACAGGTTCATATCCCGGCTGCCGGATGGCTACGAGACGGAACTCCAGGAGATGGGGGGCAACCTAAGCGCGGGTCAACGACAGTTGGTTAGCTTCGCCCGGGCCGTCATCGCCGACCCCCGCATCCTCATACTGGACGAGGCCACCGCGAACATAGACACCCAGACCGAGTTCCTCATACAGAGCGCGCTGGTGCGCGTCCTGGAGGGCCGGACTTCCCTGATCATCGCCCACCGGCTTTCGACTGTTCGCAATGCCTCCCGCATCGTGGTGATAGACGATGGACGGATAGCCGAGATGGGCAACCACAATGAGCTGGTGGCGAGGGGTGGGGTCTACGCCCGGCTTCACGCCATGACCCTTCGGGCGCTGGAGGCGTAGGGGGACTAGAGGAGGCTTCCCTGTTCGGGGGAGGCGCTGTTGACGTAAGGGATGCCCAGGTGCTCGTACGCGCCCTTGGTGGCAACCCTCCCCCGGGGAGTGCGGTCCAGGAACCCCAGCTGCAACAGGTAGGGTTCGTACACATCTTGGATGGTGTCGGGTTCCTCACTGATCGAGGCCGCGACAGTGTCCAGCCCGACAGGCCCGCCGGTGTAGTTTTGGATGATGGTGTGCAGGACCCGGCGGTCTATTTCGTCCAGTCCCAGGGCGTCCACTTCCAGGCGGTCCAGGGCCTCCGAAGCGGCCTGCCTGGAGATTACGCCATCCCTCATCACTTCGGCATAGTCACGAACACGCTTCAGGAGTCGGTTGGCTACCCTCGGAGTGCCCCTGGCTCGGCGCGCTATCTCTTCCAATCCCGCCTCCTCCGCCTTCACGCCCAGGATGCTCGCGGCCCTCCCGACTATCTCCTTGATTGCCGCTGTATCGTAGAAGTCGAGCCGGTATATGGCCCCGAAGCGGTTTCTCAGGGGAGCGCTGACCATGGCATAGCGGGTTGTCGCCCCGACGAAGGTGAACCGCGGCAGCTTCAGCCTCAGGCTCCGGGCCCCCGCTCCCTTGCCGACCATGATGTCCAGGGCGAAGTCTTCCATGGCCGGGTACAGCACCTCTTCCACGGCACGGCTCAGGCGGTGCACCTCGTCGATGAACAGGATGTCGTCCTTTTTGAGGTTTGTGATGATGGCCGCCAGGTCCCCGGCCCGCTCGACGGCCGGGCCGGAGGTGGTCTTGATGTTCACCCCCATCTCGCCGGCGATTATGTTGGCCAGGGTGGTCTTGCCCAGGCCCGGGGGGCCATAGAGAAGGACGTGGTCCAGGGCCTCGCCGCGCTTTTTAGACGCGGCTATGGCTATGGCCAGATTCCCCTTCACCTTGTCCTGCCCGATGTACTCGGACAGGCTCTTGGGACGCAGGCTGAGATCAAGGGTCCCGTCTTGGGAATGGGGCTTAGCCGATACTATCCGTTCAGCCATTCGGCCTCCCGACCCCGCGGCCCGGCATCCACCGGACCAGCGAGGCGTTTTCCCTTGATGCCCGTCTGGTCTGCCTCCACCTACCTGCCCTTGAAGGAAGGAGCGCGCTTCTCCCTGAAGGACATTATCCCCTCGGTATAGTCCTCCGTATGCATCAGCATTCTGTTGGTGTGGAACTCCATCCCGAGCATCGTGTGCAGGGGGGACTCCTGCGCGGCATAGGTTACCTTTCGGATGGCCGAGACCGTGAGAGGGGGATTCTCTGCAATCTTGCCGGCCAGGGCTTCGGCGGTTGGGAGGAGGTCCTCGGCGGGGACCACTTCGCTCACCAGGCCCATCCCCAGGGCTGTCTGGGCATCGATTATTTCGCCCGTGTACATGAGACGGAAGGCATTGGAAAGACCGACGATGCGGGGGAGGTTGTAGCTCAGCCCGCAGTCCACCCCCAGGGCCCGACGCACGAAGATGGAGGTGAAACGCGCCTGTTCAGAGGCTATGCGGATGTCGCATGCCGTCGTGAGGGAAAAACCCATGCCCGCCGCCACCCCGTTGATCGCCCCTATGATGGGGCGTCGGAAGGTGCGCATCTGCTGGATGACGCCGTCCCAGACCCCCACCCACGCATTTAGGGACTGCTTCTGCTCGTTCCCCGAAACGTCGGCCCCCGAGCAGAAGCCCTTGCCCGCACCGGTGATGATTAGTGTGCGGCTGTCGTGGTTCTCATTTATCCGGTGGAGGATGTCGCGCAGTTCCAACCCCATGTCGTGAGTGACCGCGTTCAGCTTGTCGGGGCGGTTCAGAGTGAGGACGAATTTGCCGTTGTCCTCGCTCAGGAGGAAGTACTTGAAGGCCATGCTGCTCTCCCTGATTTGTCGGGCCCGGGGTGGAGGCTCGTTCCGTTGGGCATGATACCCATCGGCTCATTCGGGCGTCAACAAAGGGCCCGGGGGCCTCGTTATCTCGGTTTACCCTTGACACGAATTTGACCCGTAAATATAATTTCCATTCGATTTCCTGGAGTTCGCAGGCATGCAATTCAACGTAGCCCAGCTCCTCTCCGGCCCCGTGGGCGCGGTGAGGGAGCGTCGAGTGTCCGGGAGCCTGAACGGGACGGACGCTCGAGGCGAGACCGAAATATCCGGGTCCGTCGAGATCATGCGCACCGACCGGGGGGTCTTGGTACGAGGCAGGTTGCATGCAACCGTCGCCCTGGAGTGCGTGCGGTGCTTGGACCAGCTTGAAGAGACGATTGCCGTCTCGCTGGAGGAGGAATACATATCGGCGCATCAGGTATCCGGTAGGTTGGAAAGGCAAGCGCTGCAAGCGGACAACCTGTTGATCGATGCCAATAACCTTCTGGACCTGGAACCGGCGCTGAAAGAATACGCTTCGCTGAACAGCCCCCTCAAACCGGTGTGCAGGCCCGATTGCCCGGGCCTCTGCTCCCGGTGTGGGGCAGACCTGACCCGGACGACGTGCCTTTGCATCGCGTCCGAGGAGGCCGAGGTTTCCGGGCTTTCGTCCCTACTGGCAAAATACCGCACGGCGTGAGGCCGGGCACGGAGATTCGAAGATAGTTATGGGCGCACTGCCAAAAAGGAAGACCAGTAAGTCCCGAAGAAATAAACGGCGAGGCCATGACAAGGTCATAGGGCCCGCCCTGGTAGAGTGCTCCCGGTGCCGCAATCCCAGACTCTCCCATCACGTCTGCCCCACCTGCGGGACCTACAACGGCCGGGAAGTGTTCGCCGAATAGTTCCCCTGACCGTCATAAGGAGATTGACCTATGGTTGCACAGTTGGAAGAAACGAAGACGGCGTTCATTTTCCCGGGTCAGGGTTCCCAAACAGTGGGCATGGGCAAAGACCTTTACGAGTCCTCCCCCACGGCTCGGGCCATTTTCGATGATGCGGACGAAATCCTCGGCTTCTCCCTCACCCGACTCTGCTTCGAAGGCCCGCAGGAGGAATTGACCCAGACCCACAATGCTCAGCCCGCCATATTCACCACAAGCCTTGCAGCCTTGGCTGACCTGAAGGAGAAATCGGGGGGGCAAGATGTGAAGCCCGCTTTTGTGGCGGGGCACAGCCTGGGCGAGTATGTCGCTCTCGTTGCCGCCGACACCTTACCCTTTGCAGAGGCCCTGCCCCTGGTCAGGGAACGGGGACAGCTCATGCAGAACGCCAACACCATCCAGCCCGGTGGTATGGCCGCCATCATTGGCCTTGACGAGTCCACCACTGAGGAGATTTGCCAGCAGACCGGGATGCAGATATCCAACATCAATTCCCGGGAGCAGATAGTCATCAGCGGTCCCAAGGCCAACATCGCCAATGCCCTGGACCTGGCCAGGGCGCGAGGCGCCAAGAAGGTCGTGCCCCTGCCCGTTGGCTCCGCCTTCCACTCCAACCTGATGGAGCCCACCGTCGACCGGATGACCCTCGCCATCGACCAGGTGAAGCTGAGCGACGCCTCGGTGCCGATCATAGCGAACAGCAGCGCAAAGCCCGTCGTTGCCGCCGGGGACATCCGGGAAGAGCTGGTCTGGCAGCTATGCCATTGCGTCCAGTGGCTGAAGAGCGTGGAGTACATGATCGCGGCGGGTGTGGACACGTTCGTGGAGGTCGGGCCGGGCAAGATTCTCAGCAGCCTCGTGCGCCGTATCGATCCCAACGTCTCCGCCTTGACCCTCAAAGACTATCTGAGCGACTGATACCCAGCCTCGAGCCCTCAGCCATTCGGCACGATAACGTGGAACAGAGCCTCGCGGGAAAAGTCGCCCTGGTTACCGGAGGGTCCCGGGGCATAGGCCAAGCTATTGCCGTTAAGCTCGCGAAGTCCGGGGCCCTCGTTTCTATCGGTGGACTGAGCGACATCTCCGCCACACGGGCCCTCATCGAGGCCGCCGGCGTCCCCGCCGAAAACCTCCTTTTCACCCGGGCCGATGTCACTTCTCAAGAGGACATCGATGGACTGGTCAAGTCCACCATCGACCGGTTCGGCAAGATAGACGTCCTCGTCAACAACGCTGGTATAAACCGGGACGGCCTGCTCCTGCGCATGAAGACCGAGGACTGGGACGCCGT
>JAAXHX010000044.1 GCA_012270635.1 Dehalococcoidia bacterium
CGATGGTCTTGCCATGCCGCGTGATGCCTATAGTCTCACCCTGCTCGACATTTCGAAGAAGCTCAGCTAGATGGATCTTGGCTTCAGTTGCTTGAATCATCCGCATTGCATCTATCATAACCTGTTGTTTCAACCAGTTAATGATGACATCGAATCAACTCTATGACAATCCGTCCCAGGCCAGGCCATCGCTCCCGCCCCTTCCTTGACAACCGACACCCTCCGCCCTAGTGTGGCATCCGTCGTTACCCCTCACCCCGACAGAGAGGTCCCAGGATGCGATTCGACAGCGGCCTTTACGCCCACGGCGGCCAGCCCGAGGGTTACCCTTGGATAGAGGAATGGCGCACCGAGGCCCGCCTCTTCGAGCAGGCCGGCTTCACCACCGTCTGGATCGCCGAGCACCATTTCTTTTGGGATGGCTGGGTCACCCCTACCCCCTCCAACCCCATCCTCGCCTGCGCCGACCTCGCCGCCCAGACCTCCACCCTCCGCCTCGGACAGTGCGGGGTCTCCATCACCGACCGGCACCCCGTACACGTCGCTGAAGACATCGCTATGCTCGACCACATGAGCAAGGGCCGCGTCGACTTCGGAGTCATCCGCGGCATCAACAATCGGGTCAATGGCAACTTCAACGTGAATGCCGACCGGCGAGACCAGAAGAAGAACTACGCCCTCTTCGAAGAATCGCTGGAAATCATCCTCAAATGCTGGACCCAGGACTCTTTCAGCCATGCCGGCGAGTTCTACACTCTCCCCATGCCCGGCTGGCACGAGACCGTCCCCGATATAGCCCAGGACCGGCGCTACAACACCGAGGACGGTGAACTCATAGCCCTGGGCGTCCTGCCCAAGCCCTGGCAGAAACCCCACCCTCCCATCTGGCAGATGACCGACTCCGCTTCCTCCCACGCCTTCTCTGCCAACAGGGGGTTCAGCGCCATGTCATGGGGCCGCACCCTCGAAGGCACCCGGGAGGCCTGGATTGCCTACAGGGACGCCGCTTCAAGGGCCCAGGGCCGGGACGTTCCCATGGGCGAAGGCGTTGCCATGATGCGCCCCATCTTCGTCGCCCCGACCATGGAGGAGGCCCGGCGCATCATGCGCCCCGTCATCGAGACCGCCATGACCTACGGCGCAGGCAAGTGGGCCCGACCCACCATGATCGGCAAGAATGAACCTCTCACCGACGCAGACCAGGCCGAAGATTGGCTGGACTTCCTTACGAAACGGGGCCACACCCTGGTCGGCACTCCCGAGTTCGTCGCTGAGGGCATCGAGAAATGGCGCACGGAACTCGGGTGCCAACACATCACCCTCTACTGGCCTCTCCCCCACCTCACCTTCTCCGAGGTGATGCGCTCCCTCTACCTCTTCGCCGAGCAGGTAATGCCCCGGTTCCTGGACTAAGGTCGCCTCGGAAGAGTTCTTCCGTAGCCTGCTACACCTTCAGCATGTCCAGCGTCCGGTCGAAGATCGTCCGCTCCTTGCCGCCCTCTATCACCGCCACCGACTTCACCGCAGCCACGAGGTGATTCCACCGGTACGGCTCCCGGGTCGCGAAGAATTCGTCGATCAGGGCCTGGTGATGCTTGATGCCGTGCAGCTCGGTGAAGTCGTCCCGGCAGATCAGCTCGCCTAGCCGCTTGAATAGCGCCTCGGGGTCGTACCGACGGTCGGCATACCGCTGCGCCAGAAGCATCGCTTCCTGCACCTCGTGCCCCAATTCCAGGTTGTCCACCCCGATCTCTCGCCAGTTGGACTCCGGCTGCCCGTCGATGCTCTCTACGATGGCGTCCAGCATCTCCGCCTGGCCCATCTCCGGCAGCGCCTCCGTCTTCGAAGCATCGAACGGGGTCTCCCAGAGCATTCGCGAGCCGTTGATGCACTCGGGGCCCGTGAGCCCGGTAATCAGCGCCTCGACCTTGTGCCTCAGGCTCACCCCCTCCAGGTCCAGCAGGTACCTCCGACCGTTGGTCCCCGTGTGCAGGTGGGAGTCCATCGGGTTCCCGTAGCTCGACTTCAGGTACGCCATCGAAGCCCCCACCGACAACGCCTCTCCCGCCCCTTCCAGGGACAGTCCCTCGGCCAACGCCCTCGCCATCGGCTCCATGCCGTCCATGTAGTTAGTGCACCGGCCTATGGTCTCTCCCAGCTTCCCAATCGCCCCCGACTCCCGCTCTCCCGTACGCACCGGTATCTCGCGCTCCATCAGCGCGTATTTTTCAATTAGCTCCGTCACGTCCTCGAACACCGACTCCTGCGTCCGGGTCAGGCTGAACGGGTTCCGGGCCTGGTAGCGCACCACCACCCTCATCAGCACCGGCGCCCACTCCCAGCCGATCACGTCCAGGGCCCTGAATGTGAACATCGGGTACACGAAGTAGTGATCGTCGATGCTGTTGCGGGACACCGAGGCCGGCAGCAGCAGTTCCAGCGTCTCTCCCGGCGTCCTGTTCTGCTCCAGCCACAGGTAGTACTGCTCCGCCAGGCTAGGCTTCCGCACCTCGATAGCCTTCAAGAGGGCTTCTTCCGTCGACCCCATCACGTCCGGCTCGTCCGAGGCCTCCGTCCCATCCGCCAGGTGGTAGGACCCTATCATCGCCCCCGTCCCTTCCAGCGCCTCCATGGCCGGCATGATGTACGGCCCCATCTGGGGAGAGTTCACGTGGTTGTTGCACAAGGCCACGTGCTGGACTATGGGCATGAACGCCATCTCGCCGCTCAGCCTGCGGGAGGTGTTGTAGACCCCGTGGATCCCGCATATCGGGTGGACGGGGCCCCCGTGGTGCTCGGGGGGGAGCTCCGTAGACCGGCACACGGCCAGCGCCCCCGCCCTCAGCAGGTCCACCGCCGCCGTCCCGTCCCTCAGCTTCTCCAGCGTCCGCCCGATTATCTCGCTCGGGTCCGTCTCTTCCACGAATCGGACCAGCTCTTCTACCTCGTCCCGAAATACGATTCCCTTGAACATTCCGTCCTCCTGTCGAGATACGCGGCCCGAAGCCGGGAAAACGCTAGATTACGCCTGCCGTCTTCAACTCTTCAAATTTCGTGCCGTTGATTCCCAGGATCTCGTTCAACACTTCCGCCGTGTGCTGGCCCAGTAGGGGCGCCGGCTCCATGTTGAAAGCCGAGTGGGACAGCTTTATCGGGTCGGCGATGATTTTGAACTTGCCCCGCTCCGGGTGGTCCATGTCCACTATCATTCCCCGCTCTATCAGGTGCTTGTCCGTATGAACATCCTCGGCGTTCAGCATCGCGCCGCACGGAATTCCCGCCCCGGCTATCTTCTCCATCACCTCGTACTTCGTGTGCCGCATCGTCCACTCTTCGACGATCATGTTCACTTCCAGACCGTTCTCGCTCCGGGCCTTGCTAGAGCTGTATCGGGAATCATCTATCAGGTCTTCCCGCCCTATCGCTTTGAGCAGCTTCGGCCACATCCCGTCCCCGATCACCGAGCTGACGTATATGAAAGCGTAGTCGTCGAATCCCCCCGGCGCGCACCGGAATATGTCCCCCGGATACACCCCCGCCGTCGTCGTCCCCCGGCGGTCGGGCGCCTTGCCGGTCATGTTGTAGGTCATCATCATCACCCGGCCCAGGTTCACCACCGCATCCTGCATCGAAACTTCCAGCTCCTGCCCCACCCCCGTTACCTGTCTCTGCCACAGCGCCGCCATGATGCCCAGCGCCGCGTGGTAACCCGTCCCGATGTCTCCGGCAGTTATTCCCATCAGCGTCGGCGCGCCGCCCGGATGTCCCGTCATCGCCGCGGCGCCGCCCGCCATCTGGGCTATCATGTCGAAGCTCTTGAACCCGCTGTACGGGCCGTAGGTCCCGAACCCCTTCACCCGCGCCAGGACTATCTTCGGGTTCACCTCCGACAGCACGTCGAAGGTCAGGCCCAGCCGTTCCAGCGTTCCCGGCCCCAGGTTCTCGGCGACCACGTCCGCATTCCGCACCAGGTCCAGGAAAATCTTCTTGCCCTCTTCGGTCTTTACGTTGAGCGTCAGGCTGCGCTTGTTGGCGTTGAGGAGCAGGAAGTAATAGCTGTCGAGACCCGGCACGTCCGCCGACGCCCTCCGGCCCGGGTCCCCTCTCCCCGGCGCCTCCACCTTTATCACGTCCGCCCCCAGCCAGGCCAGGGCCTGGGTGCAGGTCGTCCCTGCCTCGAACTGGGTGAGGTCTATTATCCTGACGCCTTCGAGAGCCTTCTTCATACTCCCTCTCCGCACTCGCCTACTATTACAGCAGATAATATCATAGTGTCTCAACCAACCTCAGCCCTTCCGCAGGGGAAGTTCCACTATCGCCTTCCCGCTCTTCAACACCCGGGTCCCGTGCTGGTTCTCGATCCACACCTCGCACTCCACCACCCCGCACTGACCCTTCCCCGAGACCTTTCCCTTGCAGGTCAGGGTGTCGCCCGGAAACACGAAGTCTCCATACCGGAACGACAACCGCTTCAACGTCCCCCCGACTCCCGCCCAGTCCGTGACCAGCTGCGCCAGGTATCCTCCCATCTGCTGACCGTCCAGAAACTGCGCCCTCATCCCCTTCCCCTGTGCGTACTCCATGTCATGGTGATACCGGTGAAAGTCCCACGTAGCCGCCGCGTACATCGCCATGCTCACCGTGGTTATCTGTTTCACCAACGCCGGAATCTCCTCCCCCATTTCCACGTCCTCGAAATACACGCCCGGCTTTCTCTCCCCCACCTTCATCAATTCTTCACGCATCTCCATCCTCCCATTTACAACCTGTGTTGGGGAGGGGGGATGGGCCGCTCGTGCTGAGCCTGTCGAAGTATGAGCGGAGGGGCTGGGGCCGCTCGTGCTGAGCCCGTCGAAGTATGAGCGGAAGGGCTGGGGCCACTCGTGCTGAGCCCGTCGAAGTATGAGCGGAGGGGCTGGGGCCGCTCGTACTGAGCCCGTCGAAGCATGAACGGAAGGGCTGGGGCCGCTCGTACTGAGCCCGTCGAAGCATGAACGGAAGGGCTGGGGCCGCTCGTACTGAGCCCGTCGAAGCATGAACGGAAGGGCTGGGGCCGCTCGTACTGAGCCTGTCGAAGTATGAGCGGGGGGGCATCCCCCCACCAATAGTCACCAAAATCCCCCTACCCATCCCTAAATATCAGCGTTTCGTGGTTCACCGCCAACGGCTCCTCCCGCTGGTTCGTATACGTGATGTCGTATTCCAGGAAATAGAGAGTCCCCGTCCGACCCTGCTTTTCGCGCACGTCTGTCACCTTCCAGTGGGCCGTCAACACGTCCTCGGGGCGCAGGGGTTGGAAGAACTCGTAGTCGTTCGCCGCCCGAATCTCCATCCCGACCGGCAGCCCGAACCGCCCCGCCGCCCCACCCGTCTCATCCACTTCTCCCACCATGTACTGCAACGTCTCGCACACGAAGGTCGGCGGCGCGATTATCCCCCCGTGCCTCGTCCCCGACGCGTATTCCTCGTCATAGTACAGCGGGTTCATGTCCCCCTGGGCCTGCGCGAAGCACCTTATCGCCGCCCTCCCTACCTCCTCCGGAGAAGTGATCTTCATCTCCCTGCCGACCATCTTCCGCAGTTCGGCCAGAATCGGGCTTTCGTCAGTCACGCTTTCTCTCCTGGGTCTCGGTGAGTATATCATTCCGCCCCCGATTGCCCTCCCTCTTGCCCCGTGTTACCTTGCCGTCATACCCTCGCGATGGAGGCCGGCATGAGCGACTATCTGGACAAGCTGTCCCAATTCGTCTCCGAGATCCGTTACGACAACCTCTCCCCCGACGCCCGGGCCGCTGCCAGGGACGTCATCATGGACACCCTCGGGGCCATTGTGGCCGGCAGCCGCCTCCCCGAGAACCGCTCCCTCGCCCTCCTTGCCGCTGAGCGTTCCCGGCCCCCCACCGCCACCCTCCTCGGCCACAAGCTCAAGGCCGAGCCCATGTTCGCCGCCCTAGTCAACTCCACCGCGGGCGTGGCCCTGGAGATGGACGAAGGCAACCGCTTCGGCGGCGGCCACCCCGCCATACACTCCATCCCCGGCGCCCTCGCCGTCGGCGAAGAGATGGCCGTGGACGGGAAGTCCTTCATGGAGAGCGTGATCGTCGGCTACGAGATCGAGTCCCGGCTCGGTGGGGCCACCGTGCCCCGGGACAACGTCCACTCCCATGGTCACTGGGGGGCCGTGGGCACGGCTGCAGCCGTTGCAAAGCTCCGAGGCCGCAGCCCCGGCCAGGTGCGAGCCATTATCAACCTCGCCGCCTCCATGAGCCCCGCCAACACCTGGACTACCGCCTTCCGGGGCGCGACCATCCGCAACCTCTATCCCGGACGCTCCGGCTTCCAGGGCATCCTTGCCGCCCACCTCTACGACTGCGGTTTCACCAGCCTGCATGACGCCCCTTCAGATGTCTTCGGAACCATCCTCGGCGACTCCTTCAGCCCCGAGGCCGCCGTCTACGGCCTGGGCGGCGAGCTGCGCATCCAGCAGAACTACTTCAAGTTCCACGCCTGCTGCCGCATCAACCACGCCTCTATCGAGGCCGTCCTCGACGCCCGGGCCCGCAACGGCCTGGACGTCGACGCCATCGAGCGCATCGACCTGCGCGTCCACAGAATGCTCGACGGCATGCTTGGTCCCTACCCCGACAACGTCCTAGCCTCCAAGTTCCACGTCCCCTACGCCGTCGCCGTGACCCTCGTCGAGAAGAAGACCGACGTCACCGCCTTCCACCCCGACGTCATTGCCAGCCCCCGGATCAAGGCCCTGGCCTCCAGGGTTAACGTGAAACTGGCCCCCGAATTGGTCGACGCCGGGGACGACACGCCCCTCGCCCAAACCTCCATCCTCCTGAAAGACGGACGCACCGTCCAAGGCCAGACCGGCACCCTGTGGGGCGACTACGGCAACCGTGCTCCCCGCTCTCGGCTCCTCGACAAGATTCACTTCCTCTGCGACGACATCCTGGGCGCGGACGGCGTCAACCGGCTGATAGAGTGCACTGAGGACCTGGGCCGCGTCCCGGACGTTCGGAAGCTTACAGCGCTGGCCTAGAAGGGCGCGGGCATCTGGCCCAGGGGGACTTCGATGAGCACGGGGCTGTTCATCTCAATCGCCTTGTTGAGCGCCGAGCCCAGTTCTTCTGGCGACTCCGCCTTCATAGCCGCCACCCCGTAGGCCTCGGCCAGCTTGACGAAGTCCGGGTT
>JAAXHX010000045.1 GCA_012270635.1 Dehalococcoidia bacterium
AGGATGATCAGGCCAATGAAACCCGCCCCGACGATCACGATGTTGCTGCCCGCCGGAACGTTGGCCTTGAAGTTCCTGGCGTCCTCGATGCCCCACATGTTCTGCACGCCCGGCAGGTCTGCCCCATCAATGGGGGGTCGGGTGGCGGAGGAGCCGGTGGCAATGAGCAGGTTGTCGTATCCCACGGTGGACCCGTCGCTGAGGGAGACGGACTTGGCGCCGGCGTCGATGCCCGTGATCCGGGCGCCGAACTTGGTCTCGACGTTCAGCCCGGCGAAATAGCCGTCATCGCCCGTAAAGACAGCCTTCTCATGGATGTCCCCGGACAGGTAATAGGGCAGGACCATCCGGGAGTAGGCGGGCTCATCGCCTATGAGGGTAATTGAGGAATCGGACTCGTGGGCCCTGATGGTCTCTATGGCTCGGAGCCCGGCGGGCCCCGCCCCGACTACTACGTGTCTCTTGTTTGCCATGTCACCTAACCTCCCGGAAAGCCTCTTACGCCGTGATACAGGAGGGTTACCAGGTCTTCCCTGCCCACCGGCGTCAGCATTCCGTCCAGGAACTTGATATTTCGGCCGTTTACCAGCACCTCTACGTCCTCGTTCAACTCCGACTGGTCTCCATCTACAAACAGCAACTGCCTGAGTTCTTCCCGGTCCCCGTTGGACAGGTCTCCCAGGAGGGCCTGAACCCGTGCCTGGCTTATCTCTTCTTCCGCTACTTTAGCCAGCTCCCTCAGCTTTCCCAGGTACTTTACTCTAGCCACGGATTCCAGGGCGCCGGCTAGGCGATACCCAGCTCTTCCAGCTTGGCCGCGGTCGGGGCCCCTTCTTCGTCCCATCCCCGCAGGCTGTAGTACTCCGGCAGCATCCTGTCCAGGAGGCCGACCCTGCCCTTCGCAGGATTGCTCTCGCCTTGAATGGCTCCCTTCAATATGCGTTCCGGCAGGGAGTCGTCGGCCTTGGTGAGGCCGGCCTTGAGATTGAACAGCCGCTCCAGGTTCCAGACCCTTTCGCCTATCCTGTTCATGTCGTCCATGGTGAATTCCAGGCCCGTGACCCCGACCAGCAGCTTCCTTATGTCATCCAAGTCGTTTCCGGCGGAGATGAAGAGGCAGAGGCCCGTGGAGTCGTGGACGGAGTTCTCGTTCTGAAGGGAGACGACCAGTTCGGCCTTTCCCTCGGGGGAGCCGGGGTCGAGCTTGTACGGCATTCCGAAAATTTCGGCGGCGGGCGTGAAGGCCCGCAGATGGTCGGCGCCGCGATTATTCGTGGCGTAGGCCAGGCTCATTCCGTTGTAGGCGCGGGGGTCGTAGGCCGCAAACTCCTGCCCCTTGGAGCCCATGTGGACACCGGGATTGCCGTATTTGATCCCCATGCGCTTCGAACCTTCGGCCAGGGCGTCTCCGATGCCATCCCGGTAGCTGGTCTTTTCGACGAGAGAGACCAGTGCCTCGCCGCTGCCGAAGCCCATTTTCATGCCGGCTTCGCTTTCGGAGATGGCGCCGCTTTCATACAGTTCCATGGCCGCCGAGATGGTCGCGCCCATGGATATGGTGTCGACCCCCAAGTCGTTGCACATCCAGCTGGCCTTGATCAGGGCGTCCAGGTCCGACACGCCGCACTGCGCCCCGAGGGCCCAGGCCGTCTCGTACTCCGGCCCCTCGCCGGCTATCTTCCAGTTCCTTGGGTGGGTGTTGACCATGTACTTGCCGGCCGCCTCGCCGGGCAGATGAGTGACCCGACCGCACGCTATGGTACAACTGAAACAGGCCTTGTTGGATACCAACCGGGTGTCGGTGAGGGCCTCGCCGTTGATCCGATCTTCCCCTTCGAACTGGGTCTCCTGGTGATTGCGGGTCGGGAGGCCGCCCGTCTCGTTGATGATGCCCATCATTTCGAGAGTGCCGTACATCTGCATGCCCTCGACGCCCGGGTTGTTGGTCAACTTCCCGTGCTGAGACCCGATGGCCTGCATTGCGCCATCGGCGGATGCGACCTGCACGCTCCCGGTGCCACGCACCGCTATCGCCTTCAGGTTCTTGGACCCCATCACCGCCCCGACCCCCGAGCGGCCCGCGGCACGGTGCAGGTCGTTCACGATGCAGGCAAACCTGACCAGGTTCTCTCCCGCGGGACCGATGCTGGCGATCACGCAGTCCGGCACCCCGGTCTGGGCCCTGATGAAATCCTCGGTCTCCCAGACGGTCTTGCCCCAGACCCCCTCCGCGGGGAGGAGCTTTGCATCGTCGTCATAGACCCATAGGTAGACGGGTCTCGGGGACTTGCCCCGGACGATGACCATGTCATACCCGGCGAATTTCAACTCGGGGCCCCAGAAGCCTCCCGAGTTGGACCCGGCAATTCCGCCGGTCAGAGGGCTCTTCGTCACCACCGAGTAGCGGGAAGAGGTCGACGCGCCCGTCCCGGTCAGCGGGCCCGTGGAAAAGACCAGCACGTTGCGTGGGTCGAAGGCGTCCACGGCGGGGTCGGCCATCTCTTCGTAGAGATACTTGGCCCCAAGACCCCTCATGCCGACGTATTCCCGGGTCCAGTCCATGTTCAGGTCTTCCCCGCCGACCGTTCCATTGGTCAGGTCGACCCGCAGGACTTTTCCTGTCCAACCGTTCATCGGTCCCCTATGCCTTTACGAGTCCCGACGACCCGTAAATATCGGTCTGCTTTTACAGGATCCCGAGCTGGGCTAGCTTGGTGTCGGTTGGCTCCCCATCCCGGGTCCAGCCCCTGGCGTCATAGTATTCGGGCAGCATCTCGGACAGCCGGTTGACCCGTCCCTTGGCCGGGCCTTCGGGGATGGCCTCGTTCAGGAGCCTCTTGGGCAGGGTGTCCTGGGCGCCCGGTATGCCGGCGTTGATGTTCCAGATCCGCTCCAGGTTGTATATGCGCTCCCCAACTTCCAGCAAGTCTTCCATGGAGTAGTCCATGCCCGTGGCCGCATTCAGCTCGGGCTGGATGTCGTCCAGGCCGATGCCGAAGGTGAGGAAGAGGCACAGCCCCGAGGCGTCCACCGCGGAGGTGACGTCCTGGAACACCTTGGTGAGCTCGGCCTTGCCCTCGGTGGCCGAGGGGTCCGCCTGTTGCGGAATGCCAAAGACTTCCGCCGCTATGGTGTAGGCCTTCAGGTGGCAGGCGCCCCGGTTGGACGTCGCGTAACCGAGGCCGATGCCCTGGAACGTCCGGGCGTCGTATGCGGCGACTTCCTGGCCCTTGACGCCGATGAACAGGTCGGGGTGGCCGTACTTCTCGGTCATCCTCTTGGCGCCCTCGGCCAGTTCGTTGCCGAAGCCCTCCCGGAGGCAGGTCTTCTCGGCCATGGCCACGAGGGCCTCGCCGCTGCCGAAGTCCAGGGGCATTCCCGTCTCCTCCTGGGAGATGACGCCCTTCTCGTAGAGCTCCATCGCCGCGGCGAGGGTGCCGCCGTAGGAGATGGGGTCGATACCCAAGTCGTTGCAGAGCCAGTTGGCCTTGATCAGGGCGTCCAGGTCGCCGACTCCGCAGTCGGCGCCCATGGCCCAGGCCGCCTCGTATTCCGGCCCCTCGCCGGACATCTTCCAGTTGCGGGGCGTGGTGGTGACCATGTACTTGTCCGCCGCATCGCCGGGAAGGTGGGTCACCCGACCGCAGGCAATGGTGCAGGCGAAGCAGGCCTTGGGCCCGGTGAGCCGGGAGTCGGTCATCGTCTCCCCGCTGATCCCCTCCGCCTCGGCGAACTCGCCGTACTGGTGGTTGTTGGTCGGTAGGCCGCCGTGCTGGTTGATCACGTTCACCAGGACGGGGGTCCCGTAGACCCGCAGCCCCTCGCCCGTGACGGGAGAGGCAGCCAGCTTCTGCTTGGCCGCGAAGGTGGACTCCATCATGGCCTCGGGCCTGGCCACCTGCACGGCGCCCGTGCCTCTGACGGCTATCGCCTTGAGGTTCTTGGAGCCCATCACCGCCCCGACGCCGTTGCGTCCCGCAGCCCGGTGCTTGTCGTTCATTATGGACGCGAACCGGACCATGTTCTCGCCGGCCGGGCCGATGCTGGCCACGATTGCGTCCGGGACAGCGGTCTCGGTCCGGATGGTGTCCTCGGTCTCCCAGACGCCCTTGCCCCAGAGGTGGTCGGCGGGGATGATCTGCACGTCGTCGTCGTATATCCAGAGGTAGACGGGGCTAGGCGATTTTCCGTTCAGGATCACCATGTCGTACCCGGCGAACTTGAGCTCGGGGCCCCAATGCCCGCCCGAGTTGGACGTGGTGATGGTCCCGGTCAGGGGGCTCTTGGTAATCACCATGTACCGCGCCCCGCACGATGCGTTGGTCCCGGTCATGGGGCCCGTGGCGAATATCAACTCGTTCTGCGGGCTCAGGGGCTCGACCTTCGGGTCCAGGTCTTCGTAGAGATACCTGGCGCCCAGGCCCCTGCCGCCGACGTATTGGCGGGCCCATTCTTCGTTGATGTTTTCCTTGTTTATGATACCGGCGCTCAGGTCTACTCGGAGCGCCCGTCCCGACCAACCGTGTGTCATTGCTCCTAGCTCCCTTCTATGGATCGGGCGTAGTTTGCGTCCACCTTGTCCCCCCAAGCCCCGACCCAAGCCGCGTCTTCAATTTCGTTGAATTCGATGGCGTTGGTCGGGCAGGCCCGGGCGCAGGCGGGGTCGCCTCCGCACAGGTCGCACTTGACGGCCTTCTTGGTTGCCGGGTTCAGGAACACGGTCCCGAACGGACAGGCGATGACGCAGAGCTTGCACCCGACGCAGGTGTCTTCGATGACGATCTTGGCCTGGGTGTCGGGGTCGACCCCTATGGCGTTGACGGGGCAGACCTGCAGGCACCACGCCTCTTCGCATTGGAAGCAGGTGTAGGGGCTGTAGCTGGACTGCTCATCGAATATGTGCACCCGAATAAGGGACTGCGAGGGCTGAAAGGTCCCGGTCTGCACCCACGAGCAAGCCAACTCGCATTGTATGCAGCCGGTGCATCGGTCAGGGTGGATTTCGAGCATCTTGACAGTGCTTCCCATGCCTGCCTCCTTCAAGAAGGTACGCTATGCGGTAACGCGGGCTCGTTTTACATCAGGCAGGGCCTGATGGAGGGAGTTTTAGGATAGGGTTGAAGAGTCGATTTGTCAATGAAGCGCCCCACTCGTTTGACGCTCTCAGACCCCTTTGCTACACTCGCCTTCATCCCGTGACTCCAAGGTCAGGAAGTGCATTTTGTCCCAAACTCCTGAGCAGGACACCCTCCGGAAGGCCAGGGCCGCCTGGGCCGAAAAGTACGACGCATCCAGGAAGCGGGACGCCCTGTTCACCACCGTCTCCGGTGCGCCCGTCGAGCCCCTGCACACCCCTCCCCCAGACCCCTATTGCGATTTCGACGATCGGATGGGAATGCCGGGCCAGTACCCGTTCCTGCGCGGCATACACCCGACCGGACACCGGGGCCGGCTCTGGACTATGCGCATGTTCGCGGGGTTCGGGACCGCCGAGGAAACCAACGCCCGGTTCAAGTTCCTATTGGGCCAGGGCGAGACGGGGCTGAGCACCGCCTTCGACATGCCCACCCTCATGGGATACGACCACGACGACCCCATGGCCACCGGCGAGTTCGGCAAGTGCGGCGTCGCCGTCTCCTCCCTTGCCGACATGGAGGTCCTGTTCGACGACATCCCCATCGACCAGGTCACCACCTCCATGACCATCAACGGCCCTGCCGCCATCATCTGGGCCATGTTCATCGCCGCCGCCGAAAAGCGGGGCGTCCCCAGGGCCCGGCTGGGCGGCACTCTCCAGAACGACATCATCAAGGAATACACCGCCCAGAACGAATATATCTTCCCCATCGAGGCCTCCATGCGCCTGGTGACCGACACCATAGAGCTCGCTGCCAGGGAGATGCCCCGGTGGAACCCCATCAGCATCAGTGGCTACCACATCCGGGAGGCGGGGGCCACCGCAGCCCAGGAGCTCGCCTTCACCCTGGCCGACGGCTTCGAGTACATAGACTGGGCCCTGGAGCGCCGCCTGGACATCGACGAGTTCGCGCCCCGGCTCAGCTTCTTCTTCAACGTCCACGACGATTTCTTCGAGGAGATAGCCAAGTTCCGCGCCGCCCGCAGGATTTGGGCCCGGGAGATACGCTCCCGCTACGGCGCCAGCAACGAGCGCTCTCTGTGGCTTCGCACCCACGCCCAGACCGCCGGCGTCGCGCTCACCGCCCAGCAGCCCGAGATAAACGTATCCCGGGTAGCCCTCCAGGCGCTGGCCGCCGTTCTCGGGGGTGTGCAGTCCCTCCATACGAACTCCATGGACGAGGTGCATGCGCTGCCCTCCCAGGATGCCGTTCTCATCGCGCTTCGGACGCAGCAGATCATCGCCCACGAAAGCGGTGTGGCAGACCTGGCCGACCCCCTGGGCGGCAGCTACCACCTAGAGGCCATGACCAACCGCATCGAAGACGAGGCGTACGAGTACTTTCGACAGATCGAAGACCAGGGAGGCGTCATAGCCGCCGTTAAGAATGGCTATTTCCAACGGCAGATCGCCGACTCCGCTTTCAAATACCAGCGTGAGATAGAACGGGACCAGCGGATCAAGGTCGGGATAAACGGCTACGCCGAGGAGCGAGACCCGGAAATCCCCATCCTGGATATGGACCGGGAAGGCGAACGGCATCATCTTGAAAGGCTGCACCGCGTCCGGGACACCCGCGACCAGGCCGTCGTGGACCGCGCCCTCTCCGACCTCAAACGCGCCGCCCTGGGCTCCGAAAACCTGATGCCCTATCTCCTCACCGCGGCTCGGGCCTATGCGACCCTCGGGGAGACCACCAACGCCCTCCGGGAGACCCTCGGCGAGTCCGAAATCTATAACGTGGCCTAAATCCCATCCTTACCACTCCCAGAATTCCGTCCAAGGTCCTCCCTTACTTCCCCCTTAACAACTCTCCGCCTATCGCATTCCACCCCCCATCTTGCTACCATAGGGTGTGATCCCCATAGTATGCACAGCAGAGAAGTAATAAAAAGACTTGAGCGAGATGGTTGGATCAATAAGAACATCAGGGGAAGCCACTATCAATTCGTACACCCTTTGAAGCCCGGAAAAGTCACTGTTGCACATCCGGTAAAGGACGTGCCTATCGGGATATTGCGTAGTATATTCCGACAAGCGCAGTGGGACTGGAAGGAACGCGAATGAAATATCCAATAGTAATCCACAAAGACTCTGACTCTTCCTACGGGGTTGCAGTTCCCGACCTCCCCGGCTGCTTCTCCGGTGGCGAAACCCTTGATGAGGTCATGTCCGCTGCCTGTGAAGCAATTGAGTGTCATGTGGAAGGCATTCTGATGGATGGCGGCCCCATACCTGAAAGAAAGCCTATGGAGGCCCACGTCGCCAACCCGGACTTCGCGGGCGGCATCTGGGCCGTCATCAGTGTCGACATTTCCAAACTCTGCGGCAAACTTATTCGGATCGAAGTCGAAATGCCAAACGGGGTCATCAGCGCCATCGACGAAGCCGCTGCCTGCAAACATGAATCACGCTCCGGCTTCCTCACCCGCGCAGCCCTCCACTATATCCTCTATCTCGAAGACGCCGAAAGCATCGAACCCATCACGGCAACTATCAGGTGATACCCTGCGCATTTATCATGTCCAACTTGAGGCCAACCAGAAACGACAAACACGTCCTTGAACGAGACCAGCACTCATGCTCAAAAGCGAAGACCTAAAAAAGATCGCCCGACACCAGGAAGAGTGGCAGGAGAAGGCCGATAAAGCCCGGCAGCGAGACGGCCTCTTTGCCACCTCTTCCGGCTCTCCCATCAAGGCGGCCTACACCCCCCTGGACGTTGCCGAACAGGACTACGTGAGCGAGGTCGGGATGCCGGGCGAATACCCCTTCACCCGCGGCATTCATCCCTCGGGCTACCGGGGACGGCTCTGGACGATGCGCCAGTACGCGGGCTTCGGGTCGGCCAGGGAGTCGAACCGGCGATACCGCTACCTGCTGGAGCAGGGCCAGACGGGCTTGAGCGTGGCCTTTGACCTGCCCACCCAGATGGGCTACGACTCCGATCACCCCATGGCCCGGGGCGAAGTGGGCAAAGTCGGCGTCCCCATCGACACCCTCGCCGACATGGAGGCGCTTTTCGAGGACATCCCCCTCGAAAAGGTCACCACCTCCATGACCATCAATGCCACCGCTTCCATTCTCCTCGCCCTGTACGTGGCGGTGGCCAAAAAGCAGGGCGCCGACCTGTCCAGGCTGGGCGGCACCGTTCAAAACGACATCCTCAAGGAGTACATCGCCCGGGGGACTTACATATACCCGCCCCGCCCCTCCATGCGACTCATCACCGACCTGTTCCGTTACTGCGGAGAGAGCCTTCCCGCCTGGAACACCATAAGCATCAGCGGCTATCACATGCGGGAAGCCGGGTGCAACGCGGTGCAGGAGCTGGCCTTCACATTCAGCAACGCGGTCGCCTACGTCCAGGCCGCTGTCGATGCGGGAATGGACGTGGACAAGTTCGGGGCCCGGCTCTCCTTCTTCTTCGTGAGCCAGAACAACCTCCTGGAGGAGGTCGCCAAGTTCCGTGCCGCCAGGAAGATATGGGCGCGGATAATGAAAGAGCGCTTCAATGCCCAAAACCCCCGCTCCTGGATGGTCAGGTTCCACACGCAGACGGCAGGGGCCGCATTGACGGCCCAACAGCCGGAGAACAACATCGTCCGGGTCACCATCCAGGCCCTCGCCGCCGTCCTCGGTGGGACCCAGTCCCTGCACACCAACTCCATGGACGAGGCCCTCGCTCTCCCCTCCGAAAAGGCGGCAACCATAGCCCTGAGGACCCAGCAGATCGTCGCCAACGAGTCGGGGTGCGCCGACGTCATAGACCCCCTGGCCGGCTCCTTCTACGTTGAGAGTCTCACCAAGGACCTGGAGGATGAGACCTTCAACTACATCGAGCGGATTGACGACTTCGGCGGGGCGCTGGGCGCCATCGAGCGAGGATTCATCCAGCAGGAGATCCAGGAAAGCGCCTTCCGGCACCAGCAGGAGGTGGAGGCGAGCAGGCGCATAGTAGTGGGGGTGAATGCCTATGAAAGCCCCCAACCTCCTCTACAGGGGACCCTCAAGATCGACCCCGAGCTCGCCCGGGCTCAGGTTGAAAGCCTCCAGAAGGTCAAGGAGACCCGGGACCAGACGACCGTGGACAGCGCGTTGAACGCCCTTCGGGAAGTCGCCTCGGGGGACGGCAACACCATGCCTGCCATTCTGACCGCCGTGGAATCGTACGCGACCCTGGGGGAGATCAGCGACGTCCTTCGAGACGTATTCGGGGACTACGAACCGTCCGCGACTTTTTGAGCCCCGTAAGAATTCATCAGCCATAACCCAAGCCAAGAAGGATTGAGTACATGGACTTTAGCTTCTCTGAAGAGCATAAGCTTCTGCAACGGAACGTAAGGGATTTCGCCAAGAAGGAAATCGGGCCCTCGGCGGCGAGGATAGACCGGGACGAGGACTTCCCCTGGGACAACTTCCAAAAGATGGGAGAGATGGGGCTGATGGGGGTCTCCATGGACCCCAGGTACGGTGGCTCCGGTGGGGGATACATAGACCTGTCCATAGTCGTAGAAGAGTTGGCCCGGGTTTGCGCCGCCACCTCGCTCATATACATCGCCTCCGTCTCCCTGGCCTCCAAGTGCATCGAGGCGTTCGGGTCTCCCGACCAGAAGGACGCGTACCTCGCTCCCTTGGCCCGCGGGCAAAAGCTCGCGGCTTTTGCGCTGTCGGAGCCCAATGCCGGCTCCGACGTGGCATCTCTGCGGACCACCGCGACGACCCACAATGGAGGGTACTTTCTGAACGGCAGCAAGACCTTCATCACCAACGGCGACCTGGCCGACTTCCTGGTGGTATTTGCAACTGAGAACCGCAAGCTGGCGTCCAAGGGGATTTCCGCCTTCATAGTGGAGAAGGGGTACGAGGGCTTCACGGGCCGGAACGAGCCGGGCAAGATGGGCATGCGCGGCTCCAACACGGCAGAGCTCTTCTTCGAAGATTGCCGCGTGCCTCTTGAAAATCTGCTCGGCGAGGAGGGGAAGGGGATGAGGATGGCCCTGTCTACCATAGACGCCAGCCGCATCACCATCGCTGCTCAGGCCGTGGGGATTGCCCACGCCGCCCTGGATGCGGCGCTGGACTACGCCCGACACCGCCAGGCTTTCGGTCACCCCATCGCCGATTTCCAGGCCATCCAGTGGATGCTCGCCGACATGGCCACCCAGGTCAACGCCGCCCGCCTCATCACCTACCAGGCCGCCGACAAGAAGGAAAGGGGAGAGCCCTTCGGACGGGAGTCGGCCATGGCCAAGCTGTTCGCCTCCGAGATTGCGGGCCAAGTTACCTCCAAGGCCCTCCAGATACACGGCGGATACGGATATTTCAAGGAGAGCCCCGTGGAAAGGTACTTCCGGGACGCGAAGGTGACGGAAATCTACGAAGGCACTTCCGAAGTGCAGCGGCTGGTGATTTCCCGGGACCTGATCAAGTCCGGCCTGTAACCTCCACCGAAGGACGCCAATGACGCAGGACACCCCGCCCGTCTGCCAAGCCAGGCACATCAACCACGTGGCTATAGTGGTCAAGGACGCCGCCGAGACCCTAGGCTTCTACCGGGACACCTTCGGGGTGTCCGACGCTCCCATCGAGGAGATCGCCGACCAGGGAGTCCTAGCTGCCCTTGTTGCCGTGGGCGGGACGAACCTGGAGCTCATCCAGCCCGTCCGCCCGGACACGGGAGTGGCCCGCTTCCTAGATTCCCGGGGCGAGGCCCTGCACCACGTCTGCTTCGAGGTGGAAGACCTGCAGGAGACCCTGGACTCCCTTAAGGGGAGCGGGGCCCGTCTCATAGACGAGTCTCCCCGCGAGGGGCTCGCCGGCATGATAGCCTTCATTCATCCCAAGTCCACCCGCGGGGTCCTCATAGAGCTGGTCGACAAGGACACCGTTCAATCGTAACTCTTCCATGGGGGTAGCCAGCGATGACACAGGTTGGAATCAACACGATCAGGGTACTGGTGGCCAAACCGGGTCTCGACGGACACGACAGGGGCGCCAAGGTGATCGCACGCGCGCTTAGGGACGCGGGAATGGAAGTCATCTACACGGGCATCCGACAGACTCCCGAGATGATCGCCGAGGCCTCTCTCCAGGAAGACGTGGACGTGATCGCCATCAGCATCCTCAGCGGGGCCCACATGGAACTCCTGCCGCTAATCATCGACGAACTCAAGGCCCGGGGCATCGAGGACCGGCTGGTGCTGGCGGGCGGCATCATCCCCGAAGACGATATAGCCCCCCTCAAAAAGATGGGGGTCGGGGAGGTGTTCGGGCCGGGCACTTCGACCACCGACATCATCGACTACATCAAGGACCACCAGGCCCAGACCCCCGACCCAGGCTAGCTTCCCAATCTCCCAAAACCCATGTCTGAAGCCCGTCCCGTCCCAGACCCCCTGACCGCACGCATCCTGGAAGCCCTGCGGGAGTCGGGCCGCCCCCTTGATGACGTCACCTACCGGGACCTGGTCCCCGTCAGCGAGCTCCACAACCGAGGTAAACAGGCCACCGTCGACCTGGCCCGGCTGGCCGAGGTCCAACCCGGAGACCATGTCCTGGACGTGGGATGCGGCATCGGGGGGCCCGCAAGGACCCTGGTCGCCGAGTTCGGGTGCCGGGTGACGGGGGTCGACATCTCGGAAGAGTTCTGCTCTGCGGCCCGGGCTCTGAACGAGTTGGTCGGACTCTCCGGACAGGTTTCCGTCCGGTGCGCCGACGCCCTTGCCCTGCCCCTCGAAGACGAGCTTTTCGATATCGTCTGGACGCAGCACGCTTCGATGAACGTTGCGGACAAGCAGGCCCTCTTCGCCGAGATGTATCGGGGCCTGAAGCCCGGCGGCAAACTCGCCCTGCACGATGTTATGGCGGGGCCCGTGCAACCCATCCGTTTCCCGGTCCCCTGGGCTGCGCACCCGTCGGTGAGCTTTCTGGAGTCGCCGGAGGACATCCGCCGCACTATTCGGGAAACGGGGCTGGGGGAAATTGCGTGGCAGGACCAGACGCAGCTAACCGAGGAGTGGTGGAGAAACGTCTTCGAGCGAACTGCCGGAAAGCCCCCTTCGCCCCTGAACCCGGGCCTCGTCATGGGGTCGCAATTTCCCAGGATGGCGCATAATATGTACTGCAACATCCTGGAGAACAGGGTGGCCGTTGTTCAGGCCCTGTACCGCAAGAGCCCGACACCGTAGAGTCCCCGGTTCCCGAAAGGATTGGAGATCCTCACTCATGGAGATTGGAGCCCACGTTTCCACGGCAGGCGGCATAGACAACGCCATAGGCAACGCCCAAAAGATCGGCGCGGAGTGCGTGCAGATCTTCGCCTCGGCGCCCCAGAGCTGGCGATACAAGACCCCATCCCAGGAGACCATCGATTCCTTCAAGGACAAGGCTAGGGATGCTTCCATAAGGTCCGTTTTCTTCCATGGCGTATACCTGATAAACCTCGGCACGGAAAAGGAAGAGAGCCTGAGCAAGGCGGTCGACTCCCTGGTCGGGCACATGTCCCTCGCCTCCGAGATCGACGCCGCGGGCGTCATCTTCCACCTCGGGAGTCACAAGGGCCGGGGATTCGAAGGAGTCCTTCCCCAGGTGCTGTCCTCCATGGCCCACGTCCTGCGGGACACCCCCGAAGACACGTGGCTCATCATCGAAAACGCCGCCGGCATGGGCAACCACATAGGGGCCGGCTTCGGTGAGATCGGGCAGGTGGTCAGAGACCTGGCCGACGACCGTATCAAGGTCTGTCTCGACACGGCCCACACCTTCGCCGCCGGGTACAACATCGCAGACGCCTCGGGCATGGAGGAGGCAATGGTGGAGTTCGACTCGGAAGTGGGCATCGACAAGCTCGTTGCCGTCCACGCCAACGACTCGAAGATCCCTCTCGGGGGAGGAGTGGACAGGCACGAGAACATCGGCGAGGGTTACATAGGCAAGGAGGGCTTTGAGGTAATCATGGCCCACCCAGCTTTCGCGGACGTACCGTTCCTTCTCGAAGTCCCGGGTTTCGAGAAGAAGGGCCCCGACCAGCGCAACATCGAAATCCTCCAGACCATCCGGGACACCGGCTCCGCCCCATGACCCATAACGTCCCCCTGCTCTCGTTCCTCCTACTGGCCCTGGGTCTGGTCGTTCTCTCATGTGGCCCGGGGCGAGACGAGATGATGGTCTTCACTTCCGAGGACGAGACCGCCCACGTCTACCTGCGCGAAGGCGACAAGAACCCCAGGCCCCTCACGGACGGCCCTTCTCACAACCATTCCCCGCGCCTCTCTCCCGACGGCGAGCTCATAGCCTTCGTCTCCGACCGGGAAGGCAATGCCGACGTCTACGTCATGGACAGGTCGGGTGAGAACGTGAGGCTGGTATCGGATGGGGAAGGGACGGCCTCCCATCCCCGATGGTCGCCCGACGGGCGGCAGATCGCTTTCCTCCTTCAGGTCGACGAGGGCAGTCCCCAAATCTATATCTCCGACGTCGAGGAGCCGGAGGCCCACCGACTCACCGTGGGGGACTTCATCGAAGGGCCTCCGGCCTGGTCCCCCGACGGCCAGTGGATCGCCTTCTCTCTCACCGACGGCGACGGCCAGGCCCAGGGGATAGTCCTCCGCAACCCCGGAGGAGTCAACCAGATAACCCTCACCGACGGCCCCGACTTCAACCCCTCCTGGTCCCCCGACTCCGACAGAATAGTCTTTCAGTCCTCCAGAAACGGCAACGATGACCTTTACGTCATCGACGTTCTGGAGGACTTCTCGGGCCAGCCGAGGCGGACCACCACCAACCCCGGCCCCGACTACGGCCCCGCCTGGTCCCCCGACGGCGACTCAATAGCCTTCATCTCCGAACGGGACGACAACCCTGAAATCTACGTCACGAGCCCCGACGGCACCATCGTCCAGCGGCTTACCAATAACCTGTCCGTCGAGGCCGAGATCATCTGGTCGCCCAAAGGCCAGATTGCCTTCGTGTCCTACCTCCACGAAAACGCCGACATCTTCATAATGGACTCCGACGGCGCCGCCCAAGCCCAGGTGACCAGCGCCTCGGGGCCCGACACCCAGCCTCACTGGTAGACCCCGGCCCACCGCAATCCTGACGGGCCGGGCGGGGATGGCCGTATCCCACGCCCTGGCCTCCTCCACAGAAGGGATGTATAATCGTCTCAAACCCCCACCCAGGGGGTAGGGGATACGGAAGGCCCATCATGAAGACCGACACCAAGAATGCCAGCCTACGCCGCCTCAGCTACATAGACGGGCATATCGACGGGATACGGCGCATGGTCGAGGAGGACAAGTACTGCGTGGACATCCTCAAGCAGACTTACGCCGTCAGAAAGGCCATAGAGAAGCTGGAGCAGCTGATGCTCAGCAGCCACATGGAGACCTGCGTGATTCCCGGCATTCGGCAGGGCAGGCAGGAGCAGATCGTTGCTGAACTTAAGGAACTGTATAAGCTGGCCGACAACTGACCCGACCCCAAGGGAGTCGCCGCGATGAGCATTATATCCATATTCAAGAAGAAGCCGGAGTTGGCCCGGGACCCGATCTGTCACATGACGGTGGACGTATCCAGGGCCCGGGCTGTTAGTGACTACGAGGGGACCACCTACTACTTCTGCGCCCCCGGTTGCAAGCTCCTCTTCGAAGAGGACCCGGCCAAACACATCTCCTCCGAAAAGCCCGCCATCGAGATGTAAGCCCGGGCCCTGGACTTCATTCAAATCATGGCTGTCGATATAGCCCTAGCCCTCGGGGCCCTTGCACTGGGCGGAGCGTTGCTCTGGTTCTTCCTCGGGAAGAGGACGCCATTGCCGGACACGGGGCCGGGCCTGTATCCGACCCAGTCCGAACGTTTAGATGCCCCGGCAGAGGGAGACGACAGAGCGCCCGACACCTCCTGGGAACAGGCCCGCCTGTCCATCTCCGGCATGACCTGCGCCGCCTGCGTCATGGCCATCGACCGGACGCTGAGGGCAGTTCCAGGAGTGTCGGAGGCCAACGTCAACCTTGCGGTGGAGCAGGCGTCGGTAACCTTTGACCCCCGGAACGTCACGCCCGCCGAGATGATCTCTGCCATCCAAGTGGTGGGTTACGACGCTCGCGTAGCCGGGGGGCTGGAGGAGGCCCAGGAAGCCGCGGAGCATGCCCGCATCCGGGACCTCCGTCTCCTGATGCTCAAGTTCGCCGTTGGGGCGCCCCTGGCGGTGGTCCTGTTTGTCGGGAGCAGCGGCGACCTGTTCGGATGGGACCCGGGCCTGCTGGGCAATCATTACCTGCAATTTGGGCTCGCCGTGCCGGTGCAATTCTGGGTCGGGTGGCAGTTCCTGGCGTCCGCCTGGAAGACGGCCCGCCGGCGCATGGCCGACATGAACACCCTGATCGCCGCGGGGACGCTGTCCGCCTTTATCTTCAGCGCGGTGGCGACTTTTGCCGGAGGCTTGCTGCCGGAATCCGTCGCGGGCAAGGTGTATTTCGACACCGCGGCCATCATCGTCACCCTCATTCTGCTGGGCCGCCTTCTGGAAGCCCGGGCCAAGGCGAAAACCTCCGATGCGATCCGCAAGCTCGTCGGCCTCCAGGCCCGCACGGCGACGGTGATAAGGAGCGGAGAGGAGACCGAGATACCCATCGCCGAGGTGAGAGTCGCCGACCTGCTGCTGGTCAAACCCAGCGAGAAGGTCCCCGTCGATGGGTTCATCGTCTCCGGTTCAACGTCCATAGACGAGTCCATGGTGACCGGCGAGAGCATTCCCGTGGACAAAGGGCCCGGAGACCGGGTGACGGGGGCCACGCTCAACACCACCGGCGCCTTCAGGATGGAAGCGACCAGGGTCGGCGAGGAGACGATGCTGGGACGGATAGCCCTCATGGTGCGGGACGCGCAGGGGTCCCGGGCGTCGATTCAGCGTCTTGTGGACGTTGTAGCCGGATACTTTGTTCCCGCTGTTATGCTGGTGGCCCTTGCCACCTTCGCCGCCTGGACCCTGGCAGCGCCGGACCCCGAGTTCAACCGCAGCCTTGCCGCCGCCGTCGCCGTCCTGATAATTGCCTGCCCGTGCGCCCTCGGGCTTGCCACCCCGACCTCTATCATGGTCGGCACGGGGAAAGGGGCCGAGTTCGGTGTGCTCATTCGCAATGCCGAGACCCTGGAGACGGCCCATCGCATCGACACTCTGGTCTTCGACAAGACGGGAACCCTCACCCACGGCCAGCCTTCGCTCACCGACGTGGCCCCAACGCCCGATTACTCCCGGGACCAAGTCCTCGCGCTGGCAGCCTCCGCGGAACGGGTGTCGGAGCACCCCGTGGCCCGGGCCATAACCTCGGGGGCCATAAGTCGAGGTCTCTCGCTGTCGGAGCCGGCGGAGTTCGAGATGAAGCCGGGTCAGGGAATACGGGCGCTGGTGGACGGCTGCAGGGTGGCCGTCGGGAACCGGGCATTGATGGAAGACTCGGGCGTCCTGCCGGACGTGCTAGAAGACCGGTTCGACGCCCTGGCGAGAGCTGGCAAGACACCCATGTACGTCGCCATCGACGGAACTCCCGCCGCCGTAATCGCAGTTGCGGACACCGTGAAGGAAGATGCCGCCCAGGCCGTGGGGGCAATCAAGCGCATGGGAATACGGACGGTGATGATCACCGGCGACAACCGGTACGCCGCCGGGGCCATTGCAAGGCAGGTCGGGATAGAGTCGGTCCTCGCAGAGGTGATGCCCCGGGACAAGGCCGACGAGATAAAGAAGCTGCAACGCCAAGGCAGGACGGTCGGCATGGTGGGGGACGGCATAAACGACGCCCCGGCCCTGGCCCAGGCCAACGTGGGCATAGCCATAGGCGCCGGCACGGACGTCGCCATAGAGGCGGCGGACGTGACCCTGATGGGGTCGAGGCTCGGGGGTGTGGTCACGGCAATCAGGCTGAGCGTCGCCACCATGCGAAACATCAAGCAGAACCTGTTCTTCGCGTTCGTCTACAACACGGCGGGGATACCCATCGCCGCGGGGGTATTGTTTCCGTTTATCGGGCTTATGCTGAACCCGGGCATAGCCGCGCTGGCCATGGCCGCAAGCTCACTGTCCGTCCTCACCAACGCCCTGCGGCTGCGCGGGTTTCAGCCTTAACCCCGGCCCGGTACGATTCCAAGTCTCAAATACCCTATGCCGGGGAATCCGGAACGGGTCGCGCTCCCCTGCCGAAAATGCTGTACCATTGCCGGGACCCGGAGCGGAAGGAAGGCGGCAATGCAATTTCCCGAATGGAACAAGTCGCTCATCGGCAGGTGTCAGCTGGCGAACGACACGTACCTGTCGATATGCAATGCGTTGGAGCTCGCCACCCTCCGGGCCCACGGTCAGGGCGCAGCCGCGACCCTCATGTTCAAGATGCTCCGACGTCACCAGCTCGACCATTTCCTCCCCGGCCTCCGAAAGCTGGGCATCGACAAAGACCCCTCCGACGCCGTCAAGTCAGGCAAGTACCACTATTTCTCCAACATCCTTGGCGGTTTGGACGTGCACTACATGGAGGAGACTCCTGAGAAGGTGTGGGTCCGATACCCCGCGCCCTACGCCATGTCGGACAGCCCGTTCTCGCCGTCCGTCGGGTTGGCGGCCTTCGCCCCTGAGGTCGGGCATGCGACCTTTTGGGCGTGGCACGCTCACAACGGCGTCTCCCTGGGCAACCCGAGGCTCGGATTCGTTCTCACTCAAGTGGCCCAGCAGGGAGACCCGTGCCACGAGGGTTACTTCAAGGTCTTCGACCGAGACCTCGAGCCGAACGAGCGTCTGCAGTTCAGCCCCGCCGAGCGAGGCCCGGCCTTCGACCCGGCATCCGGCCCCAGGCTCCCGGTCGAGGACTGGACCGAGGTACGCGCCGCCCGGGCCCTCCGCAACTACGCCGTGGAGTACGTCACGAGCCACGTGGCGGCCCTGCTGGAAATGTACGGAGTCAGCGGGGCACGGGCCATCGTCGAGCACGCGAGCCGGGTAACCTACGCCCAGTTGGCCCGCAAGATCATGCCGGAAATGGACCTGGAAGATGCCGACTCGGGGGTGGAGGCCTTCGCTCTCTTCGTCAAGCGGGAACGGGAGTCCCTTCACGAAGAGGTGGAAATCGAAGATTCGAAGGACGGCGCGTTAAAGATTCGGCAGTACGCCCGGAACCCTCGCCTCTTCCCTCCGTCCATACCCTGGCCTCCCGAGATCGAAGATGCGATGCACCAGGGTTGGAGAGTTCTCGGCGGGGAAATTCAGTTCGGCATGCGCGTAGAGATGACGTCCATGCTCGCCGCCGGAGACCCGTGTAACGAGTGGGTGGTGCGGGCCTAGTTCGCATAAGTGCCCAAGGAGGACAGGATGGCGCCCAAGTTCTGGAAGGAAAGCGACTCAACGGGCATCGTATCCCGGCCCGTGCACAGGGGTGAGGGCAATATAGACATGCGGGGCTTCTTCGACAGCATGTCCAACCTGCCCGTCAAGTTCCAGGTGTGGGAGCTGGCCCCGGGAGTCAGCGAGGGCGCCCACACCCACGAGGGCGCCAATTCCCTGGAAGAGCTCTACTACTTCCTGGAGGGCCGGGGCGAGATGTGGTTCGGAGAGGAGACCCTGGAAGTGCAGGCAGGCGAGGCCGTCCTGGTGCCCGAGAACGTCGACCACGGCATGCGCAACCCCTCCGATAAACCCCTCAGGCTGATAATAGTATGGGGCAAGCCCGACCGCCGGGCCGCGGACATGCTTTCAAGGGGCCGGGGTCGGGACTGAGCGGCAAAGGTTCCCGGTTAGTCGCTCTGGAAGTAGTTGACGTTGATGTCGTAGTACTGGGCCCAGTACTCGGGGACCTCTGACTCTTCGAAGATGGCGGTAACCGGGCAAACGGGCTCGCATGCCGCGCAGTCGATGCACTCGTCGGGGTCGATGTACAGCATGTCCTCCCCCTCGCCGTCGGAGGGGTGGATACAGTCAACGGGGCAGACCTCGACGCAGGCCAGGTCTTTGACTCCGATGCACGGCTCGGCGATTATGTAGGTCATGAGGGGCAGGCCTCCAAGCTTTAAGGTCTGAACGGGCTGCGGGCAGCAAACCCAGCCTATTCTAATACCTTATCGGCGGGGACTCAATCGCATCTCTACCCGACCGTCACCGCGCCCCGGGAGGCGGAGGTTGCCAACCGGGCGTACTTGGCCAGGGCGCCCGTCGTGTAGTTGGGCGGGATGGGCACCCACGCCCCGAGCCTGCGGTCCAGCTCTTCTTGGGGTATCTCCAGGTTCAGTTGCGCATTCGGGATGTCCAGCGTTATGGTGTCGCCCTCCTCTACCACCGCAATCGGCCCCCCGACTGCCGCCTCGGGGGCCACGTGCCCCACCATGAACCCCTGGGTTGCCCCCGAGAACCGGCCATCGGTGATCAGGGCCACGTCCTCTCCGAGCCCCTGCCCGACGATTGCCGCCGTCACGTGGAGCATCTCCCTCATGCCGGGCCCGCCCTTGGGGCCCTCATAGCGAAGGACGACTATGTCTCCGGGTTCGATTTCCTGGTTGTCCACGGCCCGGAAGGCGTCCTGCTCCCGGTTGAACACCCGCGCCCGACCCCGGTGCACCCGGTGCAGGTGCTCTGGATGGGCCAGCTTCACCACTGCTCCCTCCGGCGCGAGGTTTCCCTTCAATATCACCATGGAGCCGTGGGGGCTCAGGGGCTTGGCCACGGGATGGACCACCTTGCCGGAAGTCGGTATCTCCACGTCGGCCAGGTTCTCTTCGATGGTATTGCCGGTGACGGTTAGGGGGTGACCGTGGAGCAGACCGGCGTCCAGGAGGCGCTTCATGACGGTCGGGACTCCGCCTTCACGGTGAAGGTCGACCATCACGTGCCGGCCCCCGGGCTTCATGTCCGCGATATAGGGCGTCCGTTCGCTGATCTTGTGAAAGTCCTCGATGCTCAGCGGGACACCCGCCTCGAAGGCTATGGCCAGCAGGTGGAGGACCACGTTCGTGGAGCCGCCCATGGCCACCGCCACGGTTATGCCGTTCTCGAACGCTTCCTTCGTCAGGATGTCCCGGGGCCTTATCCCCTGCTCCAGCAGCCGCATCACCGTCCGACCCGCCTCGTACGACTTTTGCAGAATCCCTTCCTCCACCGCCGGCTCCGACGAGGCCCCCGGCAGCGACATTCCCATCGCCTCGATGGTCGATGACATGGTGTTGGCGGTGAACATGCCGCCACAAGACCCGGCGCCGGGGCAGGCGGCACACTCGATGTCCCTCAGGTCGGAGTCGGTGATCCGGCCCTTGCTGTGCGCCCCGATGGCCTCGAAAACGTCCTGGATGCTTATGTCTTTCCCGGCGTAGCGGCCGGGCATGATGGTCCCGCTGTAGAGGAAGACGGTCGGGATGTTCAGTCGGGCCGCGGCCATCATCGCACCGGGCAGGTTCTTGTCGCAGCCCGCAATGGTAACCAGGCCGTCGAAATACTCGGCGTGGGTGACCAACTCTATGGAGTCGGCTATCAGCTCCCGGCTCACCAGGGACGCCTTCATTCCTTCGGTCCCCATGGATATTCCATCGCTCACGGTCAGCACGCCGAACTCGAAGGGCGTCCCCGCCGCCGACCTCACGCCCGCCTTCACCCGCTCCGCCAGCTTGTCCATGTGGACGTTGCAAGGCGTGACATCCGACGCCGTGTTCGCCACCCCGATGAACGGCTGCTCCAGCTCTTTGTCTCCAACGCCGACTGCCCGCAGCATGGCCCGGGCCGCGGCTCGGTCCGCTCCGTCCGCGACGATCCTGCTGCGATGCCTAACGTCGAACTTTGCAGCCGTGGTCATCTATTTCTCCTTACGTCGTATTCGCAATTTAGCTCGCCGACATGATAGCACACCGACCATCCTGCTCCCGCCTACAATCGTTGACCCTCTCTTGCGCCGCCATTATCATTGCAAGTAGGCACCATCCCTTTTCACGGCTATCCAATCCCCCGCGCGCATTACACCACAAGGAGACTACCGATGTCCTACGAAAATATCCTCATCGAAAGAGACGGCCGTATCGCCAAGCTCATCCTCAACCGGCCCCAGAAGCTGAACGCCATCACCGACTATAT
>JAAXHX010000046.1 GCA_012270635.1 Dehalococcoidia bacterium
TGCTCCAACTGCACGGGCCTCGGGGCCCGGATGGAGGTCGATCCCGACCTCGTCCTTCCCAACAAGGCCCTCTCCCTCGCCGAAGGCGCCCTCCAGCCCTGGGCCCGCTCCGGCGCCATGAGCTCTTGGTACGCCAGCATGATCGAGTCTGTCGCCCGGGCCTACGGCTTCTCCACCCGGGTCCCGGTCCGGGAACTCGACGCCGCCCAAATTGAAGTTGTCCTCTACGGCACCCGCCGCAACCCCATGACCATGAGCCATACCGACAAGCGGGGCAAGGTCTGGCAATGGAAGACCTCCTTCGAGGGCGTCATACCCAACCTTGAGCGCCGCTTTTCCGACACCGAGTCCGACTGGGTCAGGGGCGAGATAGAGCGCTACATGACCTCCCGTGCCTGCCCCGACTGCAAAGGCAACCGTCTCAAGCCGACCTCTCTCGCCGTCACCGTCGGCGGCATAAACATCATGGCTTTCACCGGCAAGTCCATCGGCGAGGCCCTGGACTGGGTGACCGCTCTCCAGAACTCGAACCCTTCGATGAACGGCGTGAAAGAGCCTCTCACCGAGCGCGAGCTCACCATTGCCGAGCAGATTCTCAAGGAGATCCACACGCGACTCGTATTTCTGAGGGACATCGGCCTCGACTACATCACCCTGGACCGCTCTGCCGGCACCCTCAGCGGCGGCGAAGCCCAGAGGATCCGCCTGGCGACCCAGATAGGCAGCAGCCTCATGGGCGTCCTCTACGTCTGCGACGAGCCTTCCGTCGGCCTCCACCCCGCCGACGACCACCGGCTCATCGACACCCTCAAGCGTCTCCGGGACGTGGGGAACACCATCCTGATCGTCGAGCACGACGAGGCCATAATGCGCGCCGCCGACCACATCATCGACCTCGGCCCCGGGGCGGGGGAGCACGGGGGCTGGATCGTCGCCGAGGGCCCCATCGACCGGATCATAGCCTCGGAGGAGTCCCTCACCGGCCAGTACCTGGGAGGCTTCCGTGAGATTCCCGTGCCCACCTCCCGACGCTCCGGCGATGGGCGCTCCCTCCTCATCAAGGGCGCCCGAGAGAACAACTTGAAGAGCATAGACGTTGAGCTTCCCCTCGGCATCTTCGTATGCGTGACTGGGGTTTCGGGCAGCGGCAAGAGCACCCTCATCAACGAGATTCTCTACAAGAAACTGGCCCAGCGCTTCTACAAGGCCAAGGACAGACCGGGACAGTGCGACGACATTCTCGGCGTGGAGCACATAGACAAGATCGTCAACATAGACCAGTCGCCCATCGGCCGGACCCCCCGCAGCAACCCCGCCACCTATACCGGGGCCTTCACCCCGATCCGCGAGCTCTTCGCCACCATGCCCGAGGCCCGAGCCCGGGGCTACAAGCCTGGCCGCTTCTCCTTCAACGTCAAGGGCGGCAGGTGCGAGGCCTGCCAGGGCGAGGGCTACAACCAGATCGAGATGCAGTTCCTGCCGGACGTAACCGTACCCTGCGAGGTCTGCAACGGCAGCCGCTACGGGCGCGAGGCCCTGGAGATCGAGTTCAAGGGCTATACCATCGCCCAAGTCCTGGACATGACCGTCGATCAGGCCTGCCAGGTCTTTGAGCACTTCCCCCGCATAAGCGGCAAGCTGAACACCATGAGGGACGTGGGCCTGGGGTACATCAAGCTCGGGCAGCCCGCCACCACGCTCAGCGGCGGCGAAGCCCAACGGGTCAAGCTCTCCACCGAGCTCTCCCGCCGGGCCACGGGCCGCACCGTCTACATCCTCGACGAGCCGACCACGGGCCTCTCCTTCGAGGATGCGGCCGCTCTCCTCAAAGTGCTCCAGAGATTGGTGGACGCCGGCAACTCCGTCATCCTCATCGAGCATCACCTGGACCTCATCAAGTCCGCGGACCACATCGTCGACCTCGGGCCCAAGGCGGGCGACGAGGGAGGCTACATCGTCGCCGTCGGCGCCCCCGAGGACATCGCCGCCATCCCCGAGTCCTACACCGGCCAATACCTCCGCCCCATCCTCCAGACCCGCAAACCGGAACCCATCGCCGCAGGCTGACTCCCCTCTTTAGACCCCCACCCCCGTGGCCCGGGCCACCGTGTCTATGTCCTTGTCCCCCCGCCCCGACAGGTTGACCAGCACTACTTGGTCATTCCTGAGCATCCCTGCCAGCTGGACGGCGTGATAGACCGCATGGGAGGGTTCCAGGGCGGGGATGATCCCCTCGGCCCGGCTCAACAGATGGAACCCCTTCAGGGCCTGCTCGTCGGTCACCGACACATAAGTGGCCCGGCCCGTCTTTTTCAGGTGGCTGTGCTCGGGGCCGACGCCCGGATAGTCCAGCCCCGCCGAGATGCTGTGCGCCTCGATTACCTGGCCGTTACCGTCCTGCAACAGGTACGAGTTGGACCCGTGCAGCACCCCGGGCCTGCCGTGTCCCAGGGACGAAGCGTGCCGTCCGCTCTCGATCCCTTCTCCCGCCGCCTCGACCCCCACCAGCCGCACCTCCGCATCGCCGATGAACGGGTGGAACAGCCCCATGGCGTTGCTCCCGCCTCCCACGCAGGCGACCGCGTAGCCGGGCAGCCGTCCCTCGGCGGCCAGGACCTGCTGCCTCGCTTCCCTGCCTATCACCGACTGGAAGTCCCGCACCAGCATCGGGTAGGGGTGCGGCCCGACCACGCTGCCCAACAGGTAGTGCGTGGTCCTCACGTTGGTGACCCAGTCCCGGATCGCCTCGTTGATCGCATCCTTGAGAGTCCGACTGCCGGACTTCACGCTCACGACTTCCGCGCCCAGCAGCTTCATCCTGAAGACGTTCAAAGCCTGCCGATGAACGTCCTTTTCGCCCATGTAGACGATGCATTCCAGCCCGAGCATGGCGCATATAGTCGCCGTAGCCACCCCGTGCTGGCCCGCCCCCGTCTCCGCGATGATGCGTCCCTTGCCCATCCTCTGGGCCAGGAGCCCCTGCCCCAGGACGTTGTTGATCTTGTGGGCGCCGGTGTGGGCCAGGTCCTCCCTCTTCAGATATATCTTCGTCCCCCCGGCCTGCTCCGTGAGAGTAGAGGCCAGGTATAGAGGCGTCGGGCGGCCTGCGTAAGTGGTCGAAAGCTCCGCCAGCCGGGCGGCGAAACCCGGGTCGGCGCGCGCGGCCCGGTACTCCTCCTCCAGCTCATTGAGGGCGGGCATCAGGGTCTCGGGGATGAACTTGCCGCCGAAGTCGCCGTATCGCCCCGACTCATCGGGGTAGGCGTAGGTTGAGGAGGGGCGGGAGCTAGTCATGCCGGCCTTGAGATCTGCTGAGCGGCGCCAAGAGCCTGGTCTGCCTGGGCCACGGCTTGGGCAAAGGCCTGTATCTTCTCAGTGTCCTTGACCCCTTCCGTCTCCACCCCACTGGACACGTCGACCACCCAGGGCCGGACTTGCTCTATTGCTTCGCTCACGTTTTCAGGGTTCAGCCCCCCCGACAGCACGAAATCGAAATTCCTGGCCAATTCCGCCGCCAGCCCCCAGTCGAAAGGTTGGCCCGTGCCCCCGTAGTAAGGCCCCTTGGATACGGTGTCCAGCATGGGTGTGTGGCCCGCCGCCCTTATGGCTTCGAGCTCTTCTTCCAGGGTGCGAAGCACACCCTCCCCCCTCGCCCCGGCCTCGATCCTCACGACCTTGAAGACGGGCCTCTCTATGAGAGAGCAATATCCTAGGGTCTCGTCCCCATGCAGTTGAATCCTGTCCAGGTTGCAGAAGTCGGCTACCCGGTTGACCTCGTCCGACGGGGCATTGACGAATACGCCGACGGCCTGCGGCCCCCGGCCAGTGGGCGCCTCGCAAGACCGGGCTGCGGTCAGGATTTCACGGGCCTTCTCCTGGGTGAGTTGTCTCTTGCTCGGGGCGAAGATAAGGCCAATGAAACCGGCTCCTTCGCGGACCGCGGCGAGGCCGTCCTCTGCCCGTCTGAG
>JAAXHX010000047.1 GCA_012270635.1 Dehalococcoidia bacterium
CTGACCCGGAAGCAGTTGAACGCGTCTCGGGCCATGAGCCGGCTCCAGCCCAGGATCCAGGAGATCCGGCAGAAGTACGGCAAGGACTCCCAGAAGGTGACCCAGGAGACGATGAAGCTGTACAAGGAGGAAGGGGTCAACCCCATCGGGTGCCTGGGCCCGATGGTGGTCCAGCTGCCCATCTGGATAGGTCTCTACCAATCCATCATCCAGGCGATGCCGAAGAACCCGGAGCGGCTGGTCGACCTTTCGCAGAAGCTCTATTCGTGGCTGCCGGGCGTGCACACGGCGATTCCCCTGAACAAGGGCTTCCTGTGGTTCGACCTCTCGGAGCCCGACCCCACCAACGTGATGCTTCCGTTGCTGGTCGGGGGGTCCATGTGGGTGCAGCAGAAGATGATGGCCACGGTGTCCACCGACCCGAGACAGATGCAGATGAACCGGATGATGCAGTGGATGATGCCCGTGATGTTCGGGATGATCACTATCGGTTTTCCCAGCGGGCTGGCCCTGTACTGGGTCGTATCCAACGTGATAGGGATTGCGTTGCAATACCGGGCGGCGGGGTGGGGCAACCTGTTCCCTGCGGCCGACGCCGCTGCAGAGCCGGCCAACGTGCGAGGCAACAAGGCCGCCGATAGCTCAAAGGAGATGGTTGTCCATGGAGAGCCTGGAAGTGTCGGCCAAGACAGTGGAGGAAGCGATCGACCTGGCGCTGAAGCAGCTCGACGCAGATCGCGCAGGGGTCGACGTCGTCGTCGTCACAGAGGGTAGAGCGGGCATTCTCGGCATCGGCAGCGAGCCCGCAAGAGTCAGGGTAACCCCCAAGGAGAAGACCCCCGAGGCCGTATCCATGGCCAAGGAGGTCCTGGAGGAGATGTTCGAGAGGCTGGAGGTGGACGCCGAAGTCCGGCTGAGGACCAACAGCATCTCCGGCGAAGGCCTGTCCCTGGATATCCTGGGTGACGACTCGGGGCTGCTCATCGGGCGGGGGGGCACGACCCTGACCTCTCTGCAGTTCATGGTCAACTTCATCCTCAGCCGTCGGCTGAGCGAGTGGTCTCCCGTGAACATAGACGTGGAGGGCTACCGCCAGCGGCGGTACAAGTACCTGGAGTCCCTGGCCCAGAGACTGGCCAAGAGGGTGCGCACCACGGGCAGGCCCTACACCCTGGACCCGATGCCCGCCAACGAGCGCCGGGTCATCCACATGGCCCTGTCCAGGAACTCCCAGGTGACGACGGAGAGCACGGGCGTCGGGAGCGAGCGTCGACTGTCCATCCGGCCCGTGCCCCGGGGCAGGAGACCCTCCCACAGCTGAGCCATCGGCGGAACTCCGAAAGGAGGGTCTTATATGAACGTAGCAGGCATAGTCTCCCTGGTGTTCCTAGTCACAGTCTGGCTCGCGCCGCTTGGCGTCGCCTTCGGAGTCTTGGGGTTCATTTTGAGCATCTTGGGATACAGAAGGCAACGTTCGGTGGGTTTGGGAACGGGTATGGCTATAGCAGGCATTGCAACTAGCTCTTTCGGGACTGGGATAGGAATCTTAATTGTGCTTCTCTTGGGTGCATTTGTCTTCGCCTAGGGATGAACGTTGGCGGGCTCTTCACCCTGGACCCGATGCCCTCCAACGAGCGGCGGGTCAGCCACGTGGTCCTGTCCAGGAAATCCCATCTCACCACCGAGAGCACGGGCGTGGGCTGTCCATCCGGCCCGTGCCCCGGGGCCGGCGGCCAGCCCACAGCTGAGCCTGTAAGATGATTGTCTGCTATGCTGAAGACGACATCCGTTTGAGGAATACGCATTGACGCTGACGAAGACAGAAGCAGAAAAGCTCTTGGATGCTGTCTGGCAGGTAATCGGCAGATCTGGCGGTCCCATGGACGACGAGGGCGCGGAGTATGAGGCCGCATGGCTAAGGATGGACCGGGAGCGGGAGGCGTTGACCAGAAAATACCCAGATAGTTGGGTGGCGATGGGAAAAGACGGCGTTGTGGCAGTGGCAGATTCCCTTGATGACGTTGTTGCCAAGGTCGATGCCCAGGGATTGCGTCGGGGCGCCGTGGACATCAAATTTCTGGAAACCGACCCCTCGCCCATGCTGCTGTGATCTCCGGGGTATTTGACGAGCGAGGTCGGCCTTACATAAGGGGAGAACTTGCCATCCCTCGCCTGGCGGCCAAAGGCCACATCACATTCCTGGTCGATACCGGAGCCGACGGCGCCTATATCCATCCGGAAGACGCCCGAAGAGTCGGTATCCCATTCGAGAGACTTTTGGACGCCGACGTTTCTACGGGAATCGGTGGAAGAGCGGTCTATTTCCGAGAACCGGCAGCGCTGTCTTTCACCGATGAAGAAGTAACCATACTGGACGTAGTCGATTTGTTAATTGCAGAGCCGAGTCGAGCAAGCGAAAGCTTCCTTCGTTGCCGGGGCGAGACTTGCTGAATCGGTGGCGCATGGAGTACGACCCAACAAATTCCGCATTGGGGTTCACTGTACGTAGCGCCGACCGCACAATGGACTGATCGTCTGCCCTAAAATCTCCACCAAGATGATAAAGGTGTCGCCGATTCATCCCGGCGGCTTCCAAATGGGCAGGCACATTGTCAGGAGGCTATCCGATGTATTGTCCCACCTGCGGAGCAAGGAACGGCGATAGCGTCCGCTTCTGCGGCAACTGCGGCAAAAACCTGGAAGCGCAGGAACCCTCTGCTCCCGACCCTCAACCCTACGATCCCCCTCCCCCCGAACCCCAACCCTATCGATCATACCGTTTCGAGGCAGAGAGCGGCTTCGAGCCCCAGGAACAACCCCTGCACATAAACAACTACCTCATTCCGTCTATCCTGGTCACGCTCTTCTGCTGCCTGCCTTTGGGCATAGCTGCTATTATCTTTGCCGCACAGGTCAACGGGAAGGTCGCCTCAGGTGATATTCCCGGCGCACAGTCGGCGTCCCGCACCGCCCGGACGTTGGTGATTGTATCCGTCGTGCTGGGGGTGACGATAATTGCCATAGGTGTATTGGTGGGGCTGCTGGGCGAACCCCCGCCCGAGTTGACCAACGGTTGAAGCATGGCGCTTAACGCACTAGCTACCCATAGGCGGTCGGCCCTGCGGAGACACAAGGCCGCGAAGGGACTTGCATACCTGCTAGTTGGCCTGCTGGCCCTGGCCAGCGCGGCCATGCTGTACGCTTTCGACCCCCGGGAGCCGGGCAACTACCCGGTGTGCCCATTTCTCGGGCTGACGGGCTATCACTGCCCGGGCTGCGGGACCCTGCGGGCCCTGCACCAGCTTCTTCACGGAAATATATTCAGCGCCCTGGGGTATAACCCCCTCACGGTGATCTCGCTGCCATTTCTGGCCTACGCCTTTGCCCTCGGGGCCCTGCGAGCCTTCCGAGCCCCGGCGCCCGCGCCCCTGTTCATCAACCCACGGCTCATCTGGGCGATGTTCTTCGGGATAGCGGCGTTTTGGGCGCTGCGGAACGTGCCCTTCGGTCCACTCACGATTCTCGCCCCTTGACCGGCCCAGACCTGCGAAAAGGGCCTAGACCCTCAACCATCCGACAAGGAGGACTGAATACATGCCCAATGCAACGCTGAAGATTGACGACATCCGCTTCATCCTCACCCTGGACCCGGAGCGGAGGATCATGCGGGACGGAGCCATCGTGGTGGACGGAACCGAGATCACCCGCATCGGGAAAGCCGCCGACCTCAAAGACGTTTCGGCAGACAGGGTGATTGACGGCTCGGAGATGGTGGCGACGCCCGGCTTCATCAACGGACACCTCCACATCTCCTACGCCCACGCGACCCGGGGCATCTTCCCCGACTCCCTGGAGCCGGTGGACTACCTGGGCAACGTGTTCCGCCTGGCCCTCCAGATGCGCCCCGAGGAGGAGCGCCTCACCTCTCTCCTGGCCCTGACTGAATGCCTGAAGTACGGCACCACCACCGTAGTAGACCCCGGCACGACCCGGAACCCGGATGTATGCATGAAGGCGTACGAGGAGTCCGGGGCGAGGGTGATCATCGGGGCGTCGGTGACGGACTTGCCCAACGCCATCAACGTGCCGCTGGTCGGGCTGGAGGAAGCGGAGCGGTTGATGGAGAGCACGGTCAAGCAGTTTGACGGGGCGCTGGACGGCCGAGTCCGCGCGTGGACGATGCCCGCGGACGTTAGCAGCTCTTCCAAGGAATTGCTCCGGGCAGCCAAACGGATAGCCGACGACAACGGGACCCGGATGACGATACACTGCGTCAACTCGCCCCAGTCCGTGCAGGCCCACCTGGGAAACTACGGGAGGCGGCCAATCGAGTGGCTGGAAGACATCGGCGTTCTGGGCCCGAACGTGCTTCTGGCCCACGTGGTCGGGCTGGACGACTCGGAAGTCGACTGCGTGGCTAGGTCCGACACCAAGATGGTCATGTGCCCGACGGCGGCCGTGAAGATGGGAGCGGGCACTTCCTCCAGGGGCCGCCTGCCGGAGATGATCGAAAGAGGGGTGACCGTCGGCCTGGGCACGGACTCGGCGAACAACTCCTGCGTTGCGGAGGTGATGCGCTCCATGTACCTGGCCGCGGTCCTCTACAAGGACGGTCGGGGGACCACCGGCATGGTCCCGGCGGAGAAGGCCCTGGAAATGGCGACTATCGATGGGGCCCGGGCCCTGGGGCTGGAGTCAGACATCGGGTCCCTGGAGGTCGGGAAGAAGGCCGACATCGTTCTCTTCGACACCCGACGTCCGGAGTGGCGCACCCTGTTCAACCCCGTCAACAGCCTGGTATACAATGCCGACGGGAGAAGCGTGCACACGGTCCTGGTCGATGGCAGGATTGTGGTCGAGAATCAGAAGCCCACCTTCGTGGACGAGTGGGAGCTGATCGAGAAGGTGCAGTCGATAGGCGCCGACATGCTCTCCCGTACGGGCACCCGCTTCCCTCAGCCCTGGCCCATAGTCTGAATGTCAAAGCTAGCCCTGATAATACGCCACGCCGCCCCCGAGACCCTGGCCGAGAACTACACGTCGGTTCTTAGGGAGCGCGGCTTCGAGCTCCGGCCCCTGAACGTATTCGAAAGCGCCCCGGCCTTTGACAAGTTCGATCCCCCTCCTCTAGAAGAGGTCGAATTGATCATCGCCATAGGCGGGCCTCAATCCGCCAACGATTGTTATCCCGCCATACACTCCGAGCGGGAGTTTCTCGGCGAGGCCATGGCCCTAGGCAAACCCGTCTTTGGGGTGTGCCTGGGCGCCCAGATCATGGCCCGGGCATTGGGAGGAGAGGTTCTACCGACGGGCGGCTACGAGTTCGGGTTACGCAAGATGTGGGTCACCGGAGAAGGAAGTCGGGACCCGGTCTTTAGCAAGCTCCGCGTGCCCCTGGTCCCGACCCTCCACGGCGAGCGGTTCACCGTGCCCCCCGACGCCACGGAGCTTGCCTACGGGTACATGCTCTGCCGTGACCGTACTTTCAGAAGGCAGAGCCTCGCTTTTCGACACGGCATATCCTACGGCTTCCAGTTCGAGCCCCAGCTTACCCTCGGTGAATTGAAGGTCTGGAACCGGGAGCTGGCGGAGGACTACGAGAAGATGGGGCCGCCGTTCGACCCCGCTTCTGAAGCCGAGACCAACCTCCGGGAATTCACCGCCTATTCTCCCATATACGAGGCCCAGTCCAGGGAAATGCTGGCGGCCTTTATTGAAAACGCGGGCCTGGCCCATGGCCGAGGGAGGGAGACGAGATGAGAGCGTTCACCAACGCCCGCCTGATAGACGGGACAGGGGCCCCGGCGAAGAACGGACACACGGTCCTGATAGACGGCGAGAAGATATTGGAGGTCGGGCCGTGGGACAAGGTCTCCATTCCCGCTACGGCGGAGGTGACCGACCTCCAGGGAATGACCTTGCTGCCGGGCCTGATCGACTGTCACGACCACATCAGCGGCTCGGTCTATGGCCTCGTCGGCAAATGGGAGCTGGAAGCCCCTCCCAGCCTGCGGCATCTTCGCATTGCCGAAACCCTCAGGAATACCCTCGATACCGGGTACACGGCAATAAGGGATGCGGGTGGGCTGGACCGAGGGTTCAAAATGGCTATCGAAGAGAGGTTGATTCCGGGCCCCCGCCTGGTGCTCAGCATCAGCATAATCTCTCCCACCGGCGGCATCGCCGACAGCACCAGCCCATCGGGGCACAGCCGCCCAGACCCCGCCAACGTGAGTCTCCCCGGTGGTGTCGCCGATGGAGTGGACGCCGTGCGGGCCAAGGTAAGGGAGTTGGCCCGGATGGGCGCCGACGTGATCAAGTTCGCCACCACGGGCGGGGCCAGCTCGCGCCCGGGCCACGGGCCCAAGGACATCGAGTTCGGCAGGGATGAGATCAACGCCATCGTCGAGGAGGCCCATGCGCTGGGGAAACGGGCGATGTGTCACGCCATCGGTGGGCCGGGCCTCCGGCTTGCCGTGGAGGCGGGCGTCGACAGCATCGAGCACGGCAGCTACCTCGACGAGGAGCCCGACTTGATCCCGATGATGGCCGAGAAGGGCATTTTCTTCGTCCCGACGCTGACGGTATATGTTTTCCATCGCAACGCCGAGACACCTCACTTCAGGCCTCGGGCCCAGGCGATGTACCCCCACCAGGTCGAGAGCATCCGAAAGGCCCTGGAGGCCGGCGTGAAGGTGGTCGCGGGCACGGATGCCGGTGGCTATGCCCATTGCATAAATGCCCAGGAGCTTCAATGGCTGGTCGAGCAAGGGGGGATGACTACCACCCAGGCCATAGTGTCGGCGACGGGATGGGCGGCGGAGTGTCTCGGGTTGGAGCGGGATATAGGTACGGTGGAGCCCGGCAAGTTCGCCGACTTGCTGGTCGTGGACGGCGACCCGCTTCTCGACATAAAGGCGCTCCAGGACCGGGCCCGGGTCAGGGCGGTGATCAAGGGCGGAGTTACACACCTGTCCAAGTAGTCAGCTCTCCCCACTCTCGATATTCCTTCGCCGCGCACGGTTTGGCGCGAGGATAATCAAGGGTTTAGAATTGTGGGGACTCGGGGCTGTAGCTCAGTTGGGAGAGCACCTGCTTTGCACGCAGGGGGTCAGGGGTTCGAATCCCCTCAGCTCCACCAACCGGCATGAAAGCT
>JAAXHX010000048.1 GCA_012270635.1 Dehalococcoidia bacterium
CCTTCGACAGGCTCAGGATAAACTAGGGGCTCAGCACGAGCGGTCCCGGGGATGGATTCCGGCTCGGAGGCCGGAATGACGGAGAGGGTTCACGCCCGAGGTGCATCTTCGAGCCGTCCGGGGTCTATGCGTACTGCATGAGCTCGGAGAGGACACCGGGGGCCATGGTGAAGCTCTGTTTATCCGTGGGAAAGAGGGAGTCTCGAACGTCGTCGCGGTAGGCGGCTATGGCCTCGGCGGTGGCGCTGCCGATGGAAGCGTAGATGCGGGCATGCCTGGGGGTGAAGTCGGGGCAGGTTGCAAGGATGTCGTTGATCACCTGGACCTGGCCGTCGCAGTGGACCCCGGCCCCAATGCCTATGGTCGGGACGGAGACGCGCTCGGTGATGAGCCGAGCCAGGGGAGCGGGCACGCATTCAAGGACTATGGAGAAAGCGCCGGCATCCTCCAGAGCCTTGGCGTCCCGTAGAAGCTGAGCAGCCTTCTCGGGGGTCTTGCCTTGGATGCGGTAGCCCCCGAGCTGGTTCACCGACTGGGGCGTGAGGCCGATGTGGCCCATGACAGGAACGCCATTTTCGACGATGTGGTGCAGGGTCTCGGCGACGGACTCCCCACCCTCGAGCTTTACGGCCTGGGCGCCACCCTCCTGGAGGAGCCGGGCGGCGTTCTTCAGTGCTTCCTGTCGGCCCTGCCGGTAGCTCATGAATGGCATGTCGGCGATGATGAGGGAGCGCTTGGCGCCCCGGGCCACGGCCCTGGTGTGGTGGACCATGTCATCCATGGTGACGTAGACGGTGGACTCGTAGCCGAGAACTACCATGCCGAGGCTATCGCCGACCAGGATCATGGGAATGCTCAGCTCGTCGAGGGTCTTGGCGGTCGGGTAGTCGTAGGCGGTGAGCATGGGGATCTTCTCGCCGTCCCGCTTCATCTTGATGATGGATGCCGTCGTCCTTCGCATTCCGACTCTCCTTTTGGTACCGGCCCTAAGGGGTCATTGGGTGAAAACTACTTCACTTGACTGCTGTGAGCTCGGAGACTGAGGGCACATCCCCCAACCCCGAGGCCCGGGTTACTCCTCTAACTATGGCGCTGCTCAGCGCCCGGGCCGCCGCCGCCCCGAAGGGGGTGACGTCGGGGACGGGGGCGCCCTTTCCCGTGGAAAGGGCAAAGACGACGTCGCCGTCGTACATGGTGTGGGCGGGGCGTACGGCCATGGCAATGCCGTCGTGGGCCATCTGGGCGACCTTGTTGGACTGCTCTTTGGAGAGGGGAGCATCGGTGGCGACGACGCCCAGGGTGGTGTTGCGGAGGGCAGAGGCCTCGACGGAGGCCGCCATTCTCTCCAGCAGGTCGACGCTGTCCAGGAATCCGGGTCCCTCCGGGTCCCTGGGCCCGGCGATCAGGCGTCCGGTCTCGGCATCGACGATGCTTCCCAGGGCATTGACCGCAACCAGGGCCCCGACAGTGTAACCGCCCACCCGTCGGCTGGCGCACCCGAGGCCTCCCTTGACGGCCCGCCCGGGGCCGAGGGTCTTGCCCACGGTCGCGCCCGTACCCGCGCCCACGGACCCCTGGGCGGGGGCAGTGGACTCGGCGGAGGCGCAGGCCCGGTAGCCATGCTCGGGGCGGGGCCTGACAGTCGGGTCACCGATGGCGAGATCGAACAAGATGGCAGAGGCGACTATCGGTACAACGCCGACGCCCACGGGAAAGCCAACGCCCCGTTCTTCCAGGAAGGTCATCACACCATCGGCGGCAGCGAGGCCGTATGCGCTGCCGCCGCTGAGGACGACGGCATGAGCTTCCTGGACAAGGTTGAGCGGGCGGAGGAGGTCGGTCTCCCGCGTGCCGGGGGCCGCGCCCCGGACCTCAACGCCTGCGACCGCGCCCTCGATGGAGAAGACCACGGTACAACCCGTGACGGCATCGGTATCGGTGTAGTGTCCGACCTCTATGCCTGAAACGTCGGTTATGGTGTCGTACAAGAAAAACCCTCGCACCCGACCGCGAGGGTTCGCTGACATGGTCTCTTCTGCCCGGTCCGGCTCCCTGGGATGCCGGCCAAAGGGCTTGTACAGGCTTCGGGTCGGTAATGCTTACCGCCGCTCGCGGTCGGCTGCAGGGCGTATTCTACTCCGCGCCTAGGCGGGGTTCAAGCCCT
>JAAXHX010000049.1:0-2532 GCA_012270635.1 Dehalococcoidia bacterium
ATCATCACCGTGTCCTTGTGCCTCCGCGCCCGGGCCTCCAGCGCCCGGACCAGCCGGTCCACCTCCCCCAGCAGCAGCCCCACCGCCTCGACCATCTGCATGCTCAGGGCCGTGTCCCATACGTCGGAGGTGGTGAGGCCCAGGTGCAGGTACCGCGCCCCGGACCCGACACTGGGGTACATGGCCCGCAGGAACGCGGTCATGTCGTGCTTCGTTTCCCGCATCGCCTCTTCGAATATCGACAGATCGTAGGAAGCGCGGCGGATCTGCTCCATCTCTTCCCGGGGGATTACGCCCTCTTCGGCCCAGGCCTCGCAGACTGCGATTTCTATCTGGAGCCACTTGTCGTAGCGGGCGTCGTCTTCCCAGACCCGGGCCATTGCCGGCCTTGAATAGCGGGGAATCATTCTTAACGCTGGCCCTGGTTCAGCCGCTCTCGGTGCTCTTCGTGGGCCCTGGCGATCTCCGGGTGCTTGATGCCTAGGATCTGCGCTGAGAGGTACGCCGCATTTCGGGCCCCCGCCTTTCCTATCGCCACCGTCGCCACCGGAATCCCTCCCGGCATCTGCACTACGGCCAGCAGAGCGTCCAGCCCGTCCAGGTCGCTTCCCGGAAGCGGCACCCCAATGACCGGCAGCGTTGTCCAACTGGCCATCACGCCGGGCAGATGCGCCGCCATCCCCGCCCCGGCAATCAGCACCTCCAGCCCCCTCTCCCTGGCCGTCTTGCCATATTCCCGGGCCTTGTCCGGCATCCTGTGCGCCGAGATGACGTTGACCTCGTAGGATATCCCCAACTTGTCCAGGATAGCCGTCGTTTCTTTGACATAAGGTTCGTCCGATGGGCTGCCTATCACTATTCCAACTAAGGGCATCTTTAGTCTCCCGTTGTTACCGCCTCGCTCACGAGGCCAATGTCCTTTCGATATTGCCGCCCCTCAAACCCGATCCTTTCCACGTTCTCGTACGCCCTCCGCCGGGCTTCCTCCAGGCTCCTCCCCCTGCCCCCCACGCTCAGTACGCGTCCGCCGGAAGTCCTGTACTCCCCGGCGCCTTCATCATAGAACGTTCCCGCATGGAAAACTAGGGCTTCGTCGTCCACGGAGTCCAGCCCCGAAATCGGCAGCCCGGTCTTGTACGGGCCCGGATATCCCCCCGAGGCCAGCGCCACCGTCACCGCCGATTCTCTGCTCCAACTCACCTCGACGCCCGAAAGCCGGTCCCCTGCCACCGCATCGACTATTTCCGCCAGGTCCGACTCCAGCCTCGGCAGCACGACCTGCGCCTCCGGGTCTCCCAGCCGGACGTTGAACTCCAGGACCCTCGGCTCGTCCGCCGTAATCATCAACCCCGCGTAGAGCACCCCCTTGTAGGGACAACCCATGGCGGCCATGGCCCGCACGGTTGGTATGACTATGGCGTCCCGGAGCTCCCGCGCCTGGGCCTCGTTCAGGAACTCCGCCGGGCTGTAGCAGCCCATCCCCCCGGTGTTGGGCCCCTGGTCCCCGTCCCGCTGGCGCTTGTAGTCGCAGGCGGTCACCGGCGCCGACACCGTGTTCGCGTCGACGAAGACGAAGAGGCTCACTTCCCGGCCCGCCAGGCGCTCTTCGATGACGACCCTGTCCCCCGCTGGCCCGAATACCCGGCCCACCATCGCATCGTCCACCGCCCTGTGCGCGTCCTCTACCGTTTCCGCAACGGTGACGCCCTTGCCCGCGGCCAGGCCGTCGGCCTTGACCACCACCGGCGCCCCGACTTCATCCAGGTATCGGTGCGCCTCCTCCGCCGACGAAAACCCGTCCCCCCGAGCGCAGGGCACTCCCGCCCACTCCATGACGACCTTGGAGAATGTCTTGGACGACTCCAGCCGGGCCGCGGCCTTCGTCGGCCCGAAAACCGGGAATCCCAGCCCCTCGAACCGGTCCACGATTCCCTCGGCCAAGGGCGCTTCCGGCCCGACCACCGTCAGGTCTATCCCGTGTCTCTCCACCGCCGCCGCCAGCCCATCGATATCCGTAGCGGGAACATCGAGGTTCTCGGCGATCTGGGCTGTGCCTCCGTTCCCGGGAGCGACGAACAGCTTAGTAGCCTTTGGGCTTTGCGCCAACTTCCACGCCAGCGCGTGCTCCCGACCCCCGTTCCCCACGACCAGGATGTTCACGAAAGCCTCACCCCGGTCATTGTTCCTCGCTCCCTACTCCCACTCAATGGTCGAAGGCGGCTTGCTGGAGATGTCGTAGACCACCCGGTTCACCCCCGGCACCTCGTTGACGATCCGGTTGGATATCTGGGCCAGCACCTCGTAGGGAAGCCGGGCCCAGTCGGCGGTCATGGCGTCTTCACTGGTAACGGCCCGGATGGCGACCATGTTGCCGTAGGTGCGGAAGTCGCCCATTACCCCCACCGTCTGCAGGGGGGTCAGCACCGCGAAGCTCTGCCACAGCTTCCGGTACAGCCCGCTGGCCTTGATTTCGTCCATCACTATCCAGTCGGCGCTCCGCAGCATCTCCAGCCTCTCCCTGGTCACCTCCCC
>JAAXHX010000049.1:2595-3014 GCA_012270635.1 Dehalococcoidia bacterium
CGCAGCGGCTCCACCAGGGACAGCTTCATCACCTCCGGGAGTCCTCCCACGTTATGGTGCGTCTTTATCGTTACGGAGGGGGCGTCCTTGGGGGGCAGGCTCTCGATTACGTCGGGGTACAGCGTTCCTTGCGCCAGGTAGTTCACCTCTCCCAGGGTCCCGGCCTCCTCCTCGAACACCCGGATGAACTCCTCCCCGATGATGTGCCGCTTCCTCTCTGGGTCCGTCACCCCTTCCAGCTTCTCCAGGAACCTGTCCGCGGCGTCCACGTAGACCAGGTTCAGGTTCAGGTGCCGTTCGAATACCGCCCTCACCCTTTCCGCCTCTTCCCTCCTCAGCAGCCCGTTGTCCACGAAGATGCACGTAAGCTGGCCCCCGACGGCCTTCTGCACCAGCGCCGCCGTCACCGCCGAGTCCAC
>JAAXHX010000050.1 GCA_012270635.1 Dehalococcoidia bacterium
GAGTCCTGGAGGCGGGTGATGTCGTCCCAGGAGTAGCCGAGCTCCAGGAGGACCTCTTCGGTGTGCTGGCCGAGCTCGGGGGCGGCGCCCTTGGGGCCTATGTCAGTGTCTTCCAGGTGGACGGGGGTATTCAGCGCCCTGTAAGGCCCGTGCACCGGATGTTCGATGGTGCGGAGCATGTCGTTGAGGTCCACCTGGGGGTCGCTGAGGGCGTCGAGCATCTCGCGTATGGGAGCGTATATGACATCGTTGGCGTCAAGAGTGGGGAGCCAGTCAGCGAGGGGCTTTTCACCGAAAATACCATCGAGGATGGCGATGGTCTCGGGGGCCCGGCTTTTCCTGCCTTCAATGGTGGCGAACCGGGGATCATCGATGAGTTCGGGATGCCCGATGGCGCTGCAGAGCTTGGCCCAGTTGGAACCATTGTCGGGCATAACCATTAGTAACCATTTGCCGTCGGAACCGCAGTAGGTGTTGATGAGGGGGTCGACGGCCTGGGTGCGAGACCGGCGGTGAAGAGGCCGCCCCGAGGCCAGGGCCTCCTGGACGTCTGCGCCTATGACCCATAGGCCCATATTCATAAGCGAGGTGGTGACCAGGCGGCCTTTGCCCGTGCGCTGGCGCTCTAGGATGGCGGCCAATATGCCTGCCAGGAGGGTCGGGGCGGTGGTGTGGTCACCCATGCCATTGAGGATATCGATGGGTTCGAGACTCAGTTCACTGTAGAGGTGCATGAGGCCGGTGCTGGCCCAAAAGGCCGTGTGATCGAAGCCGAGTCGATCTTTCTTGGGCCCGACGGGGCCGTACCCGCTGAATGCCAGATATATCAGGTGGGGGTTATCGGCGCCGATCTGTTCGTAGGTGAGGCCGAACTTCTCCAGGCGCCTGGGAAGGAGGTTGGTCAGGAAGACGTCGGCCTCATTGGCCAACTTACGGACGATTTCGGAAGCCTCGGGCCGGTTGAGGTCCAGGGAAATGCCCCGTTTCCCCCGGTTGTCCAGCTCGAAAGCATAGTTGATGGGGAACTCGAAGCCGTAGGTGCCGTCGGAGGACATCCACCTGTAGGGGTCGCCGGCTGGGGGCTCGACCTTGATGACGTCGGCGCCCATGTCGGCCATCAAAGCGGCGCAGCAGGGCACGGCCAGGAAATTGGCGACTTCTACGACTTTTATTCCGGTAAGGGGACCGGCCATTGCTTCCTCCGAAATCCGGCGGTCGGGGCTAACGAATCGAGGCACGGGCCGTTCTGAATATCGGTATATTTTGCGAGCTCGGTTGACTTTATCACAAGTCGGAGAGGTTTTCTTTGGGAAAGTCGAAGCCCATGTGTGATATAATTCACCAAGAGAACGGTATGAGTCCGGCGGTTTACCCGGCGGAGAAAACAGTGTAATCAAAGATGCAGAATTCTGACAGCAATCCCCATTCCGACTCCATCATCGAAGCTGAAGGAGTGGTCAAGGTGTACGACACCGGACGGGTGAAGGTTAACGCCCTGAATGGCATCGACCTCAGAGTGGAACGAGGGGAGATGGTGGCGATCATGGGCCCCAGCGGTTGCGGCAAGACCACTCTGCTCAACTGCCTTTCGGGGCTGGACACCATCAACGGTGGAGTAATCAAGATCGCGGGCCGGGACCTGGCGAGGATGTCGGATAACCAGAAGACTCGCTACCGGGCGACGAAGATGGGATACGTCTTCCAGTCATACAACCTTCTGCCGGTGCTCACCGCCCTGGAGAACGCCGAGATGCCCCTGCTGGTGTCGGGTGTCAAGGCCCGGGAGGCCCGGGACCGCGCCAGAGAGGCCCTCAAGTTGGTGAACCTGGAGTCCTGGGAAAGTCATTATCCCTCGGAGCTGTCCGGGGGACAGCAGCAACGGGTGACCATCGCCCGGGCCCTGGTCAACAGCCCCGAGATAGTGTGGGGAGACGAACCCACCGGCAACCTGGACTCGGAGAACTCCGAGGAAATCATGGACCTCCTCACCTCGTTGAACAGGGAGAATAAACAGACCTTCGTGCTCGTCACCCACTCCGAGGCCGTCGCCGAGAGGGCGCACCGGACCATCCGCATGAGGGACGGCCAGATAGAGACCGAGAGCCAAGGTCTTCTCCTCGGCTCCCCCACCGGTTGACCAATGGACGAGCTTTTTGGCGTCCCCATAGAGCGTTATGCCGTAGTTCTCGGCGTCGTCTTCACCATTTTCGCGGGAGTGCTGCTATTCATCCTGGTCCGCAACATGATCCTGGTGAAGATGGCCCTGCGGCAGGTGCTGAGGAGACCTGCTAGGGGTCTCCTGGTTGTCGTGGGCCTGATGCTGGCGACGGCGATCATCATGAGCGCGTTCACCACGGGGGACTCGATGACGTACAGCGTCAAGAGTAGCGTCACCGACAGCCTTCGAACGATGGACGAGCTGATACAGGTGGACGAGGACGCGGCGCTGTGGGACAACCAGTCGATTGCCGAAGATTTCTCCGAGGAGGTATTCACGGAGGTGGCGGCCGCCCTGGACCCGGACCCCGAGGTGGACGCGTTGCTGCCCGTGCTGACCGAAAACGTGGCGGTGGTGAACCTGGAGTCCCGGCAGTTCGAAGCTAACGCCCTGCTCACGGGCGTGGATCCGGCCCGTGCGAAGACCTTTGACGAAGTGTTCGACACGGACGGAGTCCCCCTGGACCTGGGCGCCTTGGGAGATAACGAGCTGTATATCGACAAGGAAGGGGCGGAGGAGCTGGCGGCGGAGGCTGGAGACGTTCTGCAACTGGTCCTCGGGTCCACCGACTTCCGGGAGATGACCGTTAAAGGGGTCATGGATGGGTGGTATTTCAACAGCGGCGAATACCAGGCAGTGATGACGTTATCGCTGGACCGGGCGCAGGGTCTGCTGGAGAAGGAAGGGCGATTGTCCTACATCCTGGTTTCCAACATGGGGGACCAGGAAGATGGGGTTGACTTGACGGAGTCGGTGGTGGAGAGGCACGGGAACCTGCCGGCCATCGTCGACAACGGGTTGGAGCTGTACGACGTAAAGCGTGACGGGATACGGGTCGCCAACCAGCTGGGGAACCTGTTCTTGAGCTTCTTCACGGTTTTCGGCCTCTTCTCCATAGGCGTGGGGCTGCTGCTGATATTCCTGATCTTTTCGATGCTGGCGGCGGAGCGCAAGGGGGAGCTGGGGATGTCCCGGGCGATAGGGATGAAGCGCGGGCACCTGATCAGGTTGTTCATGGCCGAAGGGGCTATATACGGGCTAGGGTCCTCGGTGGTGGGGGTGGTTGTGGGGATAGGCCTGGGCTACGTGCTTGTGAAAGCCACCTCGGGGGCGTTCCGGGAGGACCTGACGACGGCGTTCACCTTGAGCACCCACGTTCAGTTGATCAGCGTACTGGTGTCTTTCTTCCTAGGGTCGGTGGTAACGCTGCTCACGGTGGCGTTTGCATCCTGGCGGATAAGCCGGATCAATATCGTGAGAGCGATCAGGGACATACCGGAGCCGACACGCTCCCGAGCAACCAAGACAGCGCTGGCGGCCGGAATTGCGCTGGTGGTAGCTGGCCTGCTGCTGATGGCCTGGGGGTTCAACAGCGGCAGCCTGACACTGTTCCTGCTGGGCCCTTCCTTGGCGGTGCTGGGCGCGGCGATTGTCATGCGGTACATAGGCCTAGCCCGCCGCTGGACGCTTTCGGGCGCCGGGATTCTGCTCGTGGCCTGGTGGCTGTTGCCTCCCTCGGTGACCAGGGCCATCAAGGACGACTGGAGCAGCGACTTCACGGTGTTCTTCATAACTGGGACGATGCTGGTGCTGGGGGCGGTGCTGTTTACCGTAAACAACGCAGACTTCGTGTTAGGAATCACGTCCTGGACCCTGGGCCGGATACGCGGGATAGCCCCGATGATCAAGTCTTCCATAGCCTACCCGCTCCGGTTCGGGTTCCGGACTGGCATATCCGTGGCGATGTTTGCTGTGGTGGTCTACTCCGTGACGGTGATGAGCGTGGTAATCGCGGGGTTCAACGAGCTGATAGGAGATGAGGAGAGGCTGGGCGGCGGGTACCAGGTGATGGCGATTTCGCTGAACGACACCAACCCGGTGACCGACCTCACATCCGCCATCGAAGCCAGCCCTGAACTGGATGTCGTGAGTCGGGTTGACGGACGGCCTTCCGTGGGGATACTTCGGAACATCGCAGAAGCCGACGCCCGGCTGTCGGGCGCCGTCGATGATGGCTATTCGGACACCATCCTGACCGGGGTCGACGATGATTTCGCCGATTCGAACCGCTACCGGATCATGCTGGCGACCCCCGAGTACATGAGTGACGGGGAGGTGGACACGGAGAAGCTCTGGAGGGATGTGAAAGAGGACCCGGGATTAGCGGTGGTCAACGCGTTCCTGGTGCCGTCCAGAAACGACTTCCAGTTCGAGGTGGAAGCGGACAGCTTCACATTAGCAGGGGTCGATGGCCTGTTCCAGGAAAATGACTACCTGGACCCGGTCCCGGTAGAGGTGCGCGACCTGAAGAGCAACACCACCCTGGACCTTACGGTGGTAGCGGTCTTCGACGACTTCGCATCCCAGGGCCTGCTGCCTATAGGAATATACACCTCCACAAGACTGCTGGATGCCGAACTTCCCCGAGAAGTCGCCTCCAACCAGTTCTTCTTCCACGTGGAGCCGGGTGCGGAGGACGCGGCCCGGAAGATCGAGGCGGAGTTCTTCGCCAACGGGATGGAGACCCTGGACTTCCACGAGGTTATCGATGATCTGCAGGGGTCCAACCGGTCTTTCACCAACCTTCTGTTGGCTTTCATGTCGCTGGGGCTGGTGGTGGGCATTGCGGCCCTAGGAGTGGTGAGCGCCCGGGCCGTGGTGGAGCGCCGACACCAGATAGGGGTGCTGCGGGCCATCGGCTACTCCCGGAGGATGGTGCAGCTGTCCTTCCTGATGGAATCGTCATTCATTGCGCTGCTGGGCATTGTCCTGGGGCTTGGGCTGGGCTTGCTCACATCCGTAAACGTCATAAGCTCCATCCGGTATGAAGAGTCGGACATCACGCTGTCGGTGCCGTGGGCCCAGGTGTTGCTGATAGCGTTGGCGGCCTACGCGCTGTCCCTCCTCACGACGTTCCTCCCGGCGAGGCGCGCCGGCCTCGTGGCTCCCTCCGAAGCCCTGCGCTACGAGTAAGGCCGGGGGAGTCGGCCAGTCCGAGCCCCTTATGCAACTGCAATGCGGGCCAATATCGTGGTGGGGTTGCATGGTTTTAGTCGGCGGACGCCCCAGCCCTGGATTCCCGTGTCGGGCCACGGGAATGACGGAGGGGGTAATGTGATGGATTTCGGCTCGGGGGGCGGGAATGACGGGAGGTGTCGGATTGGCAGTGGAGGGCCGCCCCCGCTCGACCCTTCGAAGGCCTCAGGGTGAGCGGCCCTGCCTCGGGGGATGGATTCCCGATCGTGATCGGGGATGATGGGAGGTGTCGGATTGGCGGTGGAGGGCCGCCCCCCGCTCGACCCTTCGAGGGCCTCAGGGTGAGCGGCCCTGCCTCGGGGTATGGATTCCCGTGCCCCGACACGGGAATGACGGGAGAGAGGGGATGGACTTCGGCTTCCCGTAACGGATGGCGGCGGGCTAGACGCGGCCCAGTTCCAGTCCTAGGTCATAGGTCCAGGATATGGGGCCGCGCTCCGAGCGCATCTCTTCCCGGAGATTCTCCGTGGCGGGTCCGTCTACCGACTTAGCCCCGGCATCGATGACTACGCCGTAGTCCGCTCGGGCGGACTCCAGGGAGACCCGGCTGTCCAGGTAGTCTCGGAGGACCCTCTCGGGGGGGCGGTCCAACGGGTCCCCGAAGCCCGCGCCGCCGGCGGTGAATACGTGGAGTTGGTCGCCCTCTCTAAGCCTGAGGATGGCCTTGGGAGGCACGATCTCCACCCGTCCGTCCTTGCGCAGTATCCTGGCGTTGGTCTTCTTTCCGGGCAGCCCGCCAAACAGTCCCCAGGGGGGTAGGGTGTGGCGCTCTCCCCTGTAGGTGATGGTCGCCTCCCCGCGGGCTATCTCGAATATCTTTTCGAGGCCCAGGCCCCCACGAAACTCGCCGGCGCCGCCGGAGTCGTTCCAGAGGTTGGACTTAATTATGCGGATGGGGTGGTCCATTTCGAGGGCCTCGGCGGGGACGTTCATGCAGTTGGATACGTCGGTTTCCACGGCGTCGATGCCGTCGGCGTTGGGACGGGCGCCCATGCCCCCCGCCCCGAGCTCGCTGGCGACGTAAGGCTCGTTGGACGCCGGGTCGATGCCGCCGAGGGCCAGGACGAGTAGCTGGCCGGAGGAGGCGGCGGGCAGCCTGTCGGGGACGGCCTGGACCATGGCGCCGTTGAGCACGTCCGTTATGCGCTTGACGGTGGCGGTGCGGGAGTTCACGGGGGCCGGGTGGACGGGGTTGACTATGCTCCCCTTGGGAAGGACCGCCTTGACGGGCCTGAAGCAACCGGAGTTGCTCATGATGTCGGAGCCCGTGACGGCCCGGACTATGTAGTAGACGGTGGACATGGTGGAGGCGACGGGCGAGTTGAAAGGCCCCTTGACCTGGGGGCTGGAGCCCGTGAAGTCGAAGGTGATGTCCGACCCCCGGATGGT
>JAAXHX010000051.1 GCA_012270635.1 Dehalococcoidia bacterium
CAGATCCGGCCGTAGTGGGAGTGGTGCACGTCCCGGACGTCGAAGCCCGCCCTCTCCCTGGATAGCCCTCCCGGACCCAGGGTCGAGAGCCGGCGCTTGTGGGTCAGCTCCGCCAGGGGGTTGGTCTGGTCCATGAACTGGGACAACTGCGAACCGCCGAAGAACTCCTTGATGGCGGCCACTATGGGCCGGACGTTAACCAGGGCCTGGGCCGTCACCGTGTCTGCATCCGCCAGCGTCATCCTCTCCCGCACCACCCGCTCCATCCTCATCAGTCCGATGCGGAACTGGTTCTGAATGAGCTCGCCCACGCCCTTGACCCGTCTGTTCCCCAGGTGGTCGATGTCGTCCACGGTGTCCTTGCCCTGGTTGACCAGGATCACCTTTCGGACTATGGCCAGCAGGTCCTCGTTGTTCAGGGCGCGGTTGCTGAGGGCCTCGTTGACCTTTTCGGCCTTCTCGTCGGACAGAAGGGCCCGTATGGCCTCCTCGTCGATGACGCCGGGAGCAACGATGGGGTAGACCTTTTCGGCTTCTTCCTTGTCCAGGCCGGCCGACTTCAGGAGATCAACGCCCAGCCGCTTGTTCACCTTGTACCGGCCAACCTTGCCGAAGTCGTAGCGGCGCGGGTTGAAGAAGAGGGCTTTTAGCAGGTTCTCGGCGTTCTCGATGGTGGGGGGCTCTCCGGGTCGGATGCGCTTGTACAGCTCTATCAACGCTTCCTCCCGGGACTCGATTCCCCCGTCCTTTTCAAGGGTCCTTTCGATGTACGAGTTCTCCCCGTCCAGGTCGATGTCCTTGAAAAGCTCTTTCAGGGGCTCTTCCTCCCCGTACCCGATGCACCGGAGCAGGGTGGTCACGGGAATCTTCCTCTTCCGGTCCACCTTCGCGGAGATCACGTTGCGGTTGCTGGTCTCCAGTTCCAGCCACGCGCCCCGGTTCGGGATGAGCTTGGCAGAGCAGAGGCCGCGTCCGGTGGATGGGTCCGTATCCAGGGTGAAGTAGACGCCCGGCGAGCGCACCAGCTGGCTGACCACTACTCGCTCCGCTCCATTGATGATGAAGGTGCCCTGGGAGGTCATCAGGGGGATGTCCCCCATGAAGAGCTCCTGCTCTATCCTTTCGCCGTCCTTCTGCTTGTTGACCAGCTCCACCTTCACGTACAGGGGAGCGGAGTAAGTCGCGTCCCGCAGCCGGCACTCACC
>JAAXHX010000052.1:0-1379 GCA_012270635.1 Dehalococcoidia bacterium
TGGTCCTCCATCTACAACCAGATGACCGCCCAGTTCTATCACGTGACTACCGACAACCGAACCCCCTACCGCGTCTACGGCACCCAACAAGACAACACGTCCCTCAGCGTGCCCTCCCGCAACAGGAAGGGCGCAATCCCGTGGGAGGAGTGCAGGGTGGTCGGGTCGGGCGAAAGCGGCCATATCGCCGTTCATCCCCGGAATCCCAACATCGTCTTCGCTGGGGGCATCGGCAGCTCCCCCGGCGGTGGAGGCAACCTCCTCCGCTACGACTACGCCGCCGACCAGACCCGCATCATCACCGTCTGGCCGGAGCTCTACACCGGCCTCGGGGCTAGGGAGATGAAATACCGCTTCCAGTGGACCTACCCCATCTGCTTCTCCCCCCACGACCCCGACACCCTATACGTCGCCGGCAACCGGCTCTTCTCTTCCCGGGACCAGGGCCAGAGCTGGCAGCTCCTCAGCCCCGACCTCACCCGCAACGATCCCTCCACCCAGGAGCCCTCCGGCGGCCCCATCACCAAGGACACGTCCGGGGCGGAGGTCTACGGCACCATATTCGCCTTCGCCGAGTCCCCCGCGCAGGCCGGCCTCTTCTGGGCCGGCTCCGACGACGGCCTCGTCCACGTCTCCCGGGACGGCGGAGCCTCCTGGAGCAACGTCACCCCCGATGCTCTCCCAGACTGGGCCCTGGTCTGCAACATCGAGCCCTCCCGCCACGATTCTCAAGTGGCCTATCTCTGCGCCACCCGCTACCGCCTCGACGACACCCGGCCCTATCTCTTCAGGACCGCCGACTGTGGTCAGACCTGGACCTCCATAGTCGGCGGCATACCGGAAGACGATTTCACCCGCGTCCTAAAGGAGGACCCGGAACTCCCCGGCATCCTCTACGCCGGCACCGAGACCGCGATCTACTTCTCCACCGACAATGGTGACCATTGGCAGCCCCTCTCAGGCAATCTCCCCAGGGTCCCCGTCTACGACATCGCCGTCCAGGGCGACGAAATGGCCGTCGCCAGCCACGGGCGCGGCTTCTGGATTCTCGATGACCTCCACCTGCTCCGCCAGCTAGCCGAGTTCGATGGCTCTAGCGCCGTCCACCTGTTCTCCCCCAGGGACACCCTCAGGATGCCCGGCCCCAAGGAGACCAGCGGCAAGGCCACCGCCGGGGTCGGGTCTGGGGTGGGCAAGAAATATCGCATCGCCCTCGAGACCCCTGTCACCTACTATGAAACCCCTCGCCCCGGCCGCAGGCCTCGGCGCGTTTTCCTCAACGCGGGCCAGAACCCCGAGGAGGGCGTCGCCGTCGACTACTGCCTCAAGACGGCGGCCCAGTCCGCAACCCTTCAGATAATCGACTCCCAGGACCGCGT
>JAAXHX010000052.1:1452-2712 GCA_012270635.1 Dehalococcoidia bacterium
CTTGCCCCGCCCGGCGCCTACCGCGTTCGACTCGAAGTCGACGGCACGGTGATGGAGGAGCGGTTCCGCGTTGTTAGAGACCCCAATTCCTCCGCCACCGACGACGACCTCGTCGCCCAGTTCGACCTCTTGATGGCAATCCATGACAAGGTCTCCGAGACCCACCTTTCCCTCATCAGACTCCGCAGCGTCTCCGAGCAGGTAACCCGGTGGCGGGAACGGGCCTCGGGGATGGGGGCCGAGGAAGCGGTCCTCACTGCAGACGAAGTCCTGGAGACTCTCGGAGATATCGAAGAACAGCTGGTGCAGATCCGGTTCAAGGGCGCCCGAGACCGCCTCCACTACCCCGTCCGGCTCAACAAGAAACTCTCCGAATTGACCAAGGTCGTCGGGGCAGGCGACTATCCCCCGACGGACCAGGCCCGCGCCGTCTTCCACGACGTCTCGTCCCGCATCGATCAACAGCTGGCCCGGCTGGACGAGACCATCCAAACGGGCGTCGCCAGGTTCAACGATCAGGTTAGCTCGCTGGGCATGGTCCCCGTGGATTCAAGCCCCGTTCAACCACGAGACTCGACATAAGGAGCTTGCAGTGCCGGACCAACCCCGACAACCCCTCGCCAACATCGACCGTCTGAAGGAGCACATGGCCGCCGAGGGCCTCGCGGCCGTCGTCGTTCGCTCGGGCAAGAACTTCGCCTACCTCTCGGGGGTCGCCTTTCCCGGCACCCTCGCCCGTCACCTTGACCTGGCCGACTCCCCTCGGGACGTCTTCTGCATCTGGCCCCTGGACGGGGAACCCGCGGTCATCACCAGCGCCCTCGGCGTCCCCGTCGTCCAACGCGACTCCTGGGTGACCAACGTGGAGGTGGTCCAGGACTATGTCGAGTCTCCCCGCCAGAAGCTCGCCGCCGTACTCACCGGCATGGGACTTGCCGGGACCAGGGTCGGGATGGAGGCGTCCTACGTCAATGCCTCCCGCTGGGCCGAGATGCAGGCCCTCCTCCCCAACGCCGACTTCGTAGACTGCACCTCCCTCATGAACTCCGTACGCTGGATAAAGACCCCCGCCGAAATCGCCCTCCTCAAACGGGCCGCCGACATCCAGGACGACGCCCACCTCGAGGTTTTCCCCACCATCCGCCCCGGAGACCGCGAGCGGGACGTGCACAGCCGGTTCATGAAAAGCCACCTGGAGCGCGGGTGCCACTTCGTCCATGGCGTCCTCACCTCCCACCGGAACACGTCCATGTACCTGGG
>JAAXHX010000053.1 GCA_012270635.1 Dehalococcoidia bacterium
ATGCTCACCTGCTGCTCCAGGGGCACGGGGACGTACTGGGCCTGCTTGAGGATCTCGGTTATTCGCTGGCCTCGCTCAAGCTGGCGTCGGGTGGCGGCGTCGAGGTCGGCGGTGCCGAACTGGGCGAAGGCGGCGAGCTCCCGGAACTGGGCGAGGTCGAGGCGGAGCCTGCCAGCCACCTTCTTCATGGCCCGACTCTGGGCCGAGCCGCCTACCCGGGACACGGAGAGCCCGACGTTCATCGCCGGTCTCTGCCCGGAGTTGAAGAGGTCGGTTTCCAGGTAGATCTGGCCGTCGGTGATGGATATGACGTTGGTGGGGATGTAGGCGGACACGTCCCCGGCTTGGGTCTCGATGATGGGGAGGGCGGTGAGGGAGCCGCCGCCGGCCGAGTCGTCCATCTTGGCGGCCCTTTCGAGAAGCCTGCTGTGAAGGTAGAAGACGTCTCCGGGGTAAGCCTCGCGGCCCGGGGGCCGACGGAGGAGCAGGGATATTTGGCGGTAAGCCCAGGCGTGCTTGGACAGGTCGTCGTAGATGATGAGGGCGTCCTTGCCGTTCTCCATGAACTCTTCGCCGATGGCGCAGCCGGCGTAGGGGGCAAGGTACTGGAGGGCGGCGGGGTCGGAGGCGTTGGCGGCGACGACGACGGTGTGGGCGAGGGCCTCGTGCTGCTCGAGGATGGCGACGGTCTGGGCGACCTTGGCGGCCTTCTGGCCTATGGCCACGTAGATGCAGACCAGGTCGCCGCCCTTCTGGTTGATTATGGTGTCGACGGCGATGGCCGACTTGCCGGTGGACCGGTCCCCGATGATCAGTTCACGCTGGCCCCGCCCGATGGGGATCATGGAGTCGATGGCTTTGATGCCCGTCTGGACGGGGGTGTCCACCGACTTCCTGAGCACGACGTTGGGCGCGACCCGCTCCACGGGCCTGGAGCTTCCGGTGTTGATGGGGCCACGGCCGTCGGCGGGTTCACCCAGGGGATTGACTACCCGGCCTATCAGGGCGTCTCCGACGGGGACCTCGGCGATGCGGCCCGTGGAGCGGACCTCGTCGCCTTCCTTGATGTCGGTATAGTCACCGAGAATAATGGCGCCGACGCTCTCCTCTTCCAGGTTCAGGGCCATGCCCGTGACCCCGTTGGGGAAAGTGACCAGCTCGTTGGCCTGGGCGCCGGAGAGGCCGTGGATCCTGGCGATTCCATCGCCGACTTCGACCACGGTGCCCACGCCGGTCATGGTGACCTGCGCCCCGAACTCTTCTATCTGCCTTTTGATTATGGACGTTATGTCCTGAGACCCGACCATCGCGCCTCACCTCTAATCGTTATTGTTCTATCTTGGTCGTTGCGCTTCCGTACCCGACCTCTACACGCGCCGCTCGGCAAGGGCACTTCGCATTGCCGAGAGCTTAGTCCTGGCGCTGCCGTCTATGAGCCTGTCGCCGATCTTGATGACTATGCCGCCAACGATCTCCGGGTCAACCTGGGACGTCAGCATTATCCGCTTGCCGGTGGCTTCCGACATCTGATCGGCTATCCGCTTCTCCGCCCGGTCGTCCAGGGCCACGGCGGTGGTGACCTCCGCGGTCCCGACGCCCCTGTAGTCGTCCAGGAGGGCCCCGTACTCCTCGGCGATGCCGCCGGCCAGGGAGACCCGGCCCTTGGAGACCAGCAGGCTGGCCAGGTTGCGGGCCAGGGGGTCGAGGCCTGCGAGCCGCTGAGCGGCCAGCTCCTGCTTCTGGTCGGGCCGGACTTTAGGGCTTTCCAGCACCCTGGCCATGTCCGGGTCGCCAAAGGCGGACGCCATCTCGTCCAGGTCCTCCAGCCACTTGTCCAGGCGGTCTTGCTCCAGAGCAATCTGGAACGCGGCCTGGGCATGCCTTCGCGCGGAAGAGCCGGCAGCCATAAGCCTAGCTCCCGTTCTTCCGGGAGGAAACGCTTTCCTCCAGCACGTCATCGATCAGCTTGCGGTGGCGGTCCTCGTCAAGCTCGGAGTTGATGACCTTTTCCGCTGCGGAAATGGCGAGTCCGGCGAATTCGCTGCGCACCTTCTCGACGGCGTCGTCGCGCTCGCGGGCGATCTCGCTCCTTGCCCGCTCGATCATGGCCTCGCCTTCCCTCTTGGCATCCTCACGGGCCTCGTCCTTCAGACGGTCGCCCATCTCGGAGGCCTGGCCGATGAGGCGCTGGCCTTCCTGGCGGGCCTCGGCCAAGGTCTTGCGGACCTCCTCCTCGCTGCGGGCGGACTCGGCCTTGGCGGCTTCGGCGGCCTCCAGGCTCTCCTTGATCCTAGAGGATCGATTTTCCAGCAGTCTAAGGATGGGTTTGTAGAGGACCAGGCGCAGGATTATCAGGACCAGGGCGACGTTGATGATCTGCGTCAGAAGCCCCGGCAAGTTGATTCCCAGCTCTCCCAATGGCCTCTCCTTTCGGAAGTCAGTGCCTGACCGCGGCTACACGAACTTGATTATGACGGCCACGACCAACGCGTAAATTGCGACCGCTTCGGCAAAGGCTATGCCCAGGATCATGTTGGCGCGGACCGCACTCTCCGACTCGGGGTTGCGCCCGAGGGCCTCCATGGCCTTGCCTACCAGGATCCCGATTCCCAGCCCCGGGCCGAGGGCGCCGAGGCCCATGGCCAGCCCCGTGCCGATGGAGCCGAGGCCGGCGTCTCCGATCTGGGCCAGTATTTGACCGAGCAATTCAATCATCTGGTTGCCTCCTGCTGCTTCTCCGTTTGTCGACTACCGAATCGTTGTGCTTCGTTATATCGCCTTCAAGAAAGGGCTAGCCGGCGCTCTCCCGGGCCTCTTCCGAGGCCAGAGGTTCCGGCTCGCCGACGGTGGGGGGCGGTTCCTCGGCGTGGTTTGCGTGCTCGTCGTGGCCATTGTGGGCAGTGACGGCGATGGCGGCGAACATTAGAGTGAGCACGGCGAAGATGGTGGCCTGGATGAACCCGACGAAGAGTTCCAGCCCGTAGAAGGGCACCGCCAGGGCCAGGGGGATGAGGAACATCATCACGAAGATGAGGATTTCCCCGGCGAACATATTGCCGAAGAGTCGGAAGGTGAAGCTGATGAGCCGGGCTATTTCGCTTATCCCCTCCAGCATCCCGACGAACAGGTCTATGAATCCTGTGGTGACGCCCCGCTTGAACCCACTGAAATTGAAAAACTTGGCGCCGTATCGGAAGAAGCCCAGGGAGCGGATGCCCCAGAACTCCACGAAGAACATGGCTATAAGCGCGATGGCGAGGGTGGTGTTCAGGCCCGTGTTGGCGTTTCGGAAGAAGGGTATGAGCAGACCGACGTTCTGGCCCTCGGGTTGGCTGTACTCGATGTGGCCGTCCTCGAAGTGTATATAGTCGTCGGCGTATTCCGCCGCGGTCATGCTCTGCTTGTGCATGGCAAAGGGCATAACCCTGAAGGAGCCGACCTCGTCCCAGATATGCAACTCCCTATCTTCAAGGGCCGTGTAAATCTCCTTGCCGACGTGACCGCTGGGCGCCGCGGCTCTCTCGGCCTCGTCCCAGTCCAGGAAGACTTCGAGTTCATGCTCAGCTTCGAGAATGGTGAGGTGAGGCTCGGCTTCCTCGGCCTTCTCCTCGATGACGTGGTGAATGACTTCTCCCGCCGACTCCATCTTGCCAATCGTGCCGAAGCCCGGGACCAGGCTCATCCAGTTGTTGACGATTACGAATATGAAGATGGTGGCTACGAGGGGGAAGAAGCGTCGCCCCTTGGGCCCGGCTATCGAGTCGACGAGGCCTAGCAGCCAGGAAAGGACGGCCTCGACGAAGTTCTGGAGGCCCTTGGGGACTAGGCCGAGCTTGCGGGTGGCGAGGTAGGCCAGGATGAAGATTATGGCAACGGCGATCCAGGAGGAGAAGATCGTGTTGGTGAGGTTGAAGTCGCCGATGGGGCCGAGGGGGAAGAGCTGCTTGCCGAGGTTTTCGGGCTTGATGGAGATGAATGGGAAGGGGAAGCGGAGGATGGTGTGGCTGACAATAAGAGAAAGGATGACGAGGCCAAGGGCCAAGAGGAGCTTCGGTCGGCGAAACAGTCCCACTAACGGTCTTCCTTGCGGTCAGTAGTTCTCTTCAGCAGGGGGGACACCATCCGGAACATACCCCAGAAGGCCGCCAGTATGCCCAGAGCCAGTCCTACAAGGGTCAGGATTGGGGCGGTGTCGGCCCACCGGTCTATGAAGAACCCGGCGACGACGCCCATCCCGATGGCCGTGACCACATACCATCCCAGGCCCAAGAGCCGCAGAACATCCAGCCACTGCCTTCTATCCAAGACCCCCCTCCCGCTCCGGTAGTGCATTATATCACAAAGAATTTTGGCGGGGCAAGGCGATTCCGAGCGGAATAATTCTTAATATATAATCGACGTGTTCACACGTTCTGCCAAGGCGATTTCATGCGAGAAGCCAAAGACCTCTACGAAATCCTACAAGTCCACCCGTCGGCTCATCCCGATGTCATTAATGCGGCATACAGACGGCTGGCATTGCTGTATCACCCGGACAAGAACCCGTCACCCGAGGCTGCCGGGAGGATGAAGCAGATCAACCTTGCTTATGAAACGCTCGGCGATCCGAGTGAGCGGGCACGATATGACCGGATGCGCGTCGGCCTGCAGGGGGAAAGGGCAGAAGCGCACAGATATTCCCATCGTGAGGAACCAGTCCGCGCAAGCAGGGCGAGAGATAGAAGCGGTCCTCAGCCAACTACAAGGAGGGCCTTTTTCACCCTCGGTTCCTCCAAGGACGACGTCCTCCACGCCCAAGGCACCCCTACAGATTTCGACTTCAGCACTCATTCCGAGACCTGGCATTATGACTACGGCTCAATCACCTTCTCACTGCCCGACGAGCTGGTTGTCAGTTGGCGCAATTACGGCGGCCTGA
>JAAXHX010000054.1 GCA_012270635.1 Dehalococcoidia bacterium
TGGTCGATGCCAATCTTCCGAACGCCCGCGTTGAACACCTGCTCTTCCGAGTAGCCGTTGTAAAACTGGCCCTCGGCCCAGCTGTGGCCGAGGGAGTCGATGTGGGTGCCGGAATGGGTGTCGATGGTGAGCACGTCCTCGGTGAAGCTGACGTCGGGGCCCGGGGAGGTGAAGGTGACCTTCCAGGTCTTGTGGAAGGGGGCGTGCTGGTGCCCGTTGCGCTCCAGGGGCACGGCGAGGCTGTAGGCCTTCCCACTGGTAACGAGCTTGGCGGCATTGAGGACCACGTCGGGGGTCAGGAGGTTGAGGGCCCCGAGCCGGTCGTCGGCGCCCCATCTTCCCCAGTTGGATACGGCTGCTTGAGTCACGGTTTCACCTCCGGCGGAGTTGTATGAGACAAGTCGGGGCTATTCTAACATCGCCCTACCCCTGCCGCGGGCGGTGACAGATGATTCTTTCTACTGAAGGGAACCGCCCAGGAAGGACTTGAGCATGAGGTGGGCCGTCGGCAGGAGCGCTACGGCGACAAGGCGGCAGACCTGCCTGGCCTTGAACTTGAGCCTGAAGTCCAAGAAAGCCCGGGGAAGGAAGGAGATGAAAGTGTAGGCGAAGAGCCAGATGAAGAGGGTGTGGGGTACGGACCAGAGACCGTGATAGGTCTCCGAGACGAATATACTGAATGCCGCCGTGGCCCCCGCCGAAATGGCCGCAAGGATTGCGCTGCCGAGGGCAATGACTCGGCCAGGCTGCACGGGCATTTGAAAGGAGGCGGACCGGTAGAAGGCGGCCATGAGCGCCCCGGCAAGGGGTAGGAGGACCAAGTCGCCGACCATGAAGGCCGGGTTGCGGAGAAAGTCGCTGGTTATGATTTCGAGCCGCCAGGCGATGAGGAGAAGGGAGCCCCACCCGAGAACCAGGAAGACCGTCCCGACAAAGAGCGGGTGGGCGCCCATAATTCGGGCCAGGGGGTCGCCTGCCAGCAGGGTCCGAGAGTTGGACTTTTCCTCCGCGGTAGCGCCCCGTTGGTCCTCGGACCCGACGTTGGGGCGGGGGGCTTGGTTTTGGGGGTCGCAGGGGGAATAGCCGGTCGACATGCGGGTGGAGGCTAGACCACGGCCTTGATCATGTCCATGTCTCGCTCTTCGAATCGGCTGTGGCGCAGGGGTAGGACGTCGACGGAAGGTTGGCCGTCGGCGATGAGCTCTGCGGTGACCTTCCCGGCGACCGGCCCAATGCCTATGCCCCGGCCACTGAACCCCGTGCAGAAGTAGAATCCCTTCGGGGACCGGGCCTCGCCGAGGACGGGAAGGGCGTCGGGGGTGGCGTCTATGCGGCCCGACCAATAGCGCTCTATCGTCAGGTAATGCTGGTCCGGGAACAATGACTTGAAGGTGTTCAGCGCCCTGTCGATGACCTTTCTGTTCGGCTCGGGTTCGACGCCGACGGTGTGGGCGAAGGGGTGTCGGCGCGCTGGGGCGCCGGGCAGACTCCTCAATATGTCCTTGATGAGCGCGCCCCCGAAGTGGACTTTGAACATCTCCCGGTTGCGCCGGAAGTTGGGCATGAAGAGGCGCACGTGTTTGAAGCTGTCCAGGTCGACGTCGTAGTCCGTACCCCCGGGCCCCGGGGCGATGTAGAACTCGCCCGATGGTCTCTGCCGGAAGGCGATGCGAGGCCCGATTACCGCCATGTCCGTGACGGGTTCGGTAGGGTTTGTCTGACCGACGCTGGCGCGCACGATCCGGTAGGGAAGGGTCAGGCCGACCATGCGGGCCACCTTGTGGGACCAGGCCCCGGCCGCGCAGACCACGTGTCGGGTCACGATCCTGCCTTTGTCGGTGACTACGGCAGAGACTCGGCCATCGGTGACTTCGATGTCCTCGACGGCCTCCTTCGTGCGGAAGCGAGCGCCGTGCTCTCGGGCCCCGACGGCGATGGCGTTGGTTGCCTTGTCGGGCTGGGCGTGACCATCGCTGGGGGTGTACATGGCCCCGAGCCACTCGCCCTGCATGGCGGGGACAAGCTCTTTCACGTCCTCGTTGGTCAGGAACCGGGTCTCGATGCCGAACTGCTCCCCTACCTTCAACCAGACGTGAATTCGGCTGAGAATTTCCTCGTCGCCGGCCAGGGTCAGGGAGCCGCCCCGGGTCCACTCGACGTCCGCTCCCAGCTCTTGCTCCATCTGCTGCCAGACCAATGCCCCGGCCATCATCAGAGGCAGCTCGCGGGCGGCGCGGGCCTGCTGACGCACGAAACCCCAGGCCCGGCTGGACTGCTCGTCCCCGACCTCGCCCTTATCGACGACTACGACATTGAATCCCTCCCTGGACAGGTAGTAGGCGGTGGAGCAGCCTGCTATCCCCGCCCCGATGACCACGGCGTCGGCGGTCCTGGCGTTCATGGAGCGTTCCAATTACTCCCGGGGCTTGGACCTGGGGCCGAAGGGCTCGGGGAGGAAGGGGCCGTCCCGGAGCTTGAGGAACTCGCGGAGGCCGCCGCTGCGCTGGGCCTCATCCAGGGGCTGGAAGAAGTCCCGGCTGCGGGACAGGTGGGCCAGCGCCTTCATCTCATTGTTGAGGAGGAGGGCGTTGCGCAGGCCCATCATGTTGAGGCCGTGGGTGGCGACCTGAAGGTTTATCTTCACGGTCTCGGGAGCGTTCATGGCAATGCGCTCCACTATGTCGAAGCAGCGGTCGATGAGCCGTTCGTGGGGCACGACCTCGTTGATCAGGCCGATGCGGTGGGCCTCCTGGGCGTCGATGTGGTCGCCGGTGAGGGCATAGCGGAGGGCGTGCTTGTACCCGGCGTTGAGGACCCAGAAGAAGTTGGTGTCGTCGCCCATGCGGACCTCGGGCTGGCCGAATACGGCCTGGTCCGAGGCGAAGGTCATGTGACAGGCGAGGGCGTACCAGGAGGCCCCGGCGAGGCACCAGCCGTTGACGGCGGCGATGACGGGCGTTCCCATGTCCCAAATCTGCAGCAGGTTGGACTGCTCGTGCTTGTCCCGGTTCCGCTGAAACTCGATCTGCTCGGCGATGTTGGCGCCTTCGGGCAGTCCCGAGGGCCATTCCAGTTGACGTCCTGCTCCTATGTCATAGCCGGAAGAGAAGGCTCGACCCGCGCCCGTGACAACCACGGCGCGGATTTCGGGGTCGGCGTCGGCGGTGTAGAGGGCGTGGCTGAGCTCGGACTCCAGCTCGTGGGATATGGCGTTGAGGGTCTCGGGACGGTTGAGGGTGATGAGGACGCCCTTGCGCTGCTTTTCATAGAGGATGGTGTTGTATTCGGTCATGGTCTGCTCCTTCTTGAAGGGCTCTGCGGGGACGGGTCGGGTGGCGGCCTTATGGTGTCCTAAATGGGTGAGGGTTGCAAGGGGCGAACGGAAACCTGCCCCCTACCGTCCCCCGTTCACACTTCGACAGGCTCAGCACGAGCGGTTCCTCTGTCCCCGCTCATACTTCGACAGGCTCAGCACGAGCGGGCCGTCCGCCCCCGCTCATACTTCGACAGGCTCAGCACGAGCGGGCCGTCCGCCCCCGTTCATACTTCGACAAGCTCAGCACGAGCGGGCCCTCTGTCCCCGCTCATACTTCGACAGGCTCAGCACGAGCGGGCCCTCTGTCCCCGCTCATACTTCGACAGGCTCAGCACGAGCGGGCCGTCCGCCCCCGCTCATACTTCGACAAGCTCAGCACGAGCGGGCCCTCCCGTCTCCCGCTCATATTTCGACAGACTCAGCACGAGCGGGCCCTCCCGTCTCCCGCTCATATTTCGACAGACTCAGCACGAGCGGGCCCCCGTCCCCGAGAGGCCGTAGGTTATTGCCTTCGCTGGGGCTTATTGGAGGAAGCGCCAGTCGTAGGGGGCGGTGGATATGATTTCGGGGCCGTCGGCGGTGATGATCATCTGTTCCCCGAGCTTGGCCGCCTCCCGGGCCCCGACCTCGCCGACGTAGCACTCCAGGGTCATCACCATGTTCTCTTCCAGGACCCCGGGCTCGTGGCCGAAGCCGTGGGGCCGCCAGTCGGGGTAGGCGATGGCGGGCCATTCGTCGGACATTCCGGCGCCGTGGGACATGACGGGGTAGCGTTGGGCCTTGTACTTCTCCGGGAACTGGTAGGACTTTTCGGAGATCTCCCGGTAGGTCATGCCGGGGCGGAACAGGTCCATGGACTGCTGGATGAATTCGTAGCCCGTCTTGTATACGTCCAGCTGGGCGGGGGTCGGGTTGCCGTCGCCGCACAGGTAGGTGCGGGAGACGCAGAGGAAGTATCCCATGGGCCCGGCCATGTCGATGTCGAACCCGACCAGGTCCCCGGGCCGGACGAGCCTGCCGGAGGTGTCCTTGAACCATGGGTTCATGTTCCCCCCGGCGGCCAGGAGCTTGCCGTCGGTGTGCTCGCCGCCGTACTTGAGGTTCGTACCGGCGAGAACGGACCAGAGTTCGTCCTCGGTGACGCCGGGCTTGATGGCGCGGCGGGTATTGTCGATGGCCACGTCGGCGATGGCGGCGGCCTGGCGCATGAGTATCAACTCGTCGGGGGTCTTGATGGCCCGGGCGCGCTCGATGGCTTCCCATCCGTCGGCCAGGCGGATGCCGCGGCGCCCGGCAGCCTCGAAGCCCGTGGTGTCGAGCTTGTCCAGCCCGATGCGCTCGGAGGTCAGGCCGAGCTCATTCAGCACTTGCTTGAGACCCGCGGCCCAGAGCTCGACGGCCTCGTTCATGTAGGGGCCGCAGGGAAAGAAGTCCCAGACCTGGCCGGGCCTGACCCGGAGCTCGTCCGTATCCTGGGCGCTGGACATGTCGCCGAACAGGACGGGCGCTCCCTCGCTAGGGATGAGGGCGTAGCGCTGGAAGCGCCGCAGGTTGTAGACGCCGGAGGAACGGGAGCCGGTGGCGTAGCGCACGTTGACGGGGTCAAACATGAGGATGCCGCCGAGATCTAAGCGGGCCATCTCGCCCTGGAGCCGGGCGAGGCGGTCTCTCTTGAGCCGGGCAACGTCGACGCGGTCCTCGAAGTCGACCAACTGCTGCCCTACCAGGTCCTTTTGATGCGCGCTCTTCGGCATGGTTTGCCTCCTTTGGATCGGGGCTAGGTGCTGTAGGCGCCCGGCTGCCAGGACCAGGTCTTTCTCCAGTCCCGGGGAACGCGGCGCAGCCGGTCGAAACGGAAGGCCGAGATGTCCACGGCGCACTCCCCGTCGACGATGAGCTCCTTGACGGCGAGACCCGTGGCGGGGGAAAGTCCGAATCCGTTGCCCGACGCCGAGACTATGACGAAACCCTCGGGGTCGTTCACCTTGTCGATGATGGGGATGCCGTCTGGGGTCTGCTCCACGACGCCGGCCCAGGAGCGGAGGACGCGGACGTCTTCCAGGACGGGAAAGAGCTCAGCGAGACGGCGAGAGATGTTTCGCACTAGGGGCGTGTTGGGCTTGGGCGGCGACTCCTCCAGGGCCACGTCGATCCATTCGTGGGGGCCGCCGCCGAATACCAAGTTGCCCCGGAGGGTCTGGCGTCCGTAGAGGCCGTTACCGGCGATATAGGTATCGAAGCGGGGTTCCAGGGGTACGGTGGCGATAATCTCGACGCGGCCGGGGGCCACGGGGACGTGCAGGCCGACCATATCGCCAACAAGCCCCGATTGAGGACCCGCGGCGCTGACCACCACGTCGGCGGAGACGGGGCCTCGCGTGGTATGGACTCCTCGCACTCGGCCTCCCGACATCTCTATGCCGGTGACCGCGGTTCCCTGGTAGATACGGCCTCCCCGGTCCTGGCAGGCCCAGGCGTAGGCCTGGACGGCGCGCTGGGGGTTGGCGTGGCCGGCGTTGGGGAAATACATGCCCCCGAGAGCCTTGTCGGTAACCTCGGGGACGATGGACCGTATGTCCTCGGCTTCCACGACCCTGGCCTCGACGCCGTACCTAGGGGCGTTGACGGCCATAGCCTTGACCAGGTCCATCTCCTCCTCTCGCATGGCGACCTGGAGTCGGCCCTCGTGGATGAACTCGGTGGGATAGCCCAACTCCTCGTGGAGGGTGAGCCAGGTCTCGCGGGCCCGGGTGGCCATGGGTATGGCGAAGGGTTCGTCGGCCCGCGGACTCATACTGCCGCCGTTGCGCCCCGAGGCCTCGCCCCCAATCAGCCCTTTCTCGATCACCACGACGTTGACGCCGGCGTCGGCCAGGAAATAGGCGGAGCTCAAGCCGGAGACCCCGCCGCCTATGATTGCGACCTCGGCGCTGTCGAGCTTCACCTAACGGCCCCCGCCGATAGCGTCCAGTCCTACTGTGGGGCGCTTGAACCATTTGGGCCAGGCCTGTCGAGTGTCTTCCGTCTCTTCCGTGTCCCACATGGCGCGAAGGGGGAGGGGTCGGATGGGGGTGCGGTAGGTAGGTATAGGAATCTCGGAAGGGTGGACGCCGGCGGCCTGGGCGGAGATGAGGGCCACTTCCTCACGGCAACGCCGGCCCTGGCAGTAGCCCATCCCTGCCCTGGTGAGACGTTTCAGCCTATCGAGGTCGACTGGGGCCTCCTGGAAGAGGGTGTTCAGACTCCGGTCTCCCATGCTGCGGGAAGGCCAGCCGAGGTACCGGGGCGGAGAAACGGACTGAAGGTCGGCCCGAGAGACCTCCTCACACAGGCACACGGTCACCTCTCCGGCCTCCTCGCCGGAAAGAGACGAACGCCATGCCTGCCAGTACTCGACGGCGGGCTGGACGCCGTTGCGAGACTCGGGGACAAGGTCGTCGGGGGTCCCATTGTGCACTCCCGCCGCCGACCACCCGGCCCGAGCCCCCTGTCTTTCGGCAAGCTCACGGCCCGGGCCACCCACGTCGGAGGCGCCGCAAATCTCTCCTGCGACACATACACCTTCGATACTGGTCTGCATGTTGAGATTGAACTGCGGCACGTAGCCGCCGGCGTGGGCGTTGAATCGGATGTCGCAGCCGGTAAGGTACGGGAGCTCGACGGAGGGGACCAGGCCGATGGCGAGGCAAACGGTGTCGCAGGGGATTTCCCGGGTCTCAGAATGGGAGGCCACGACGAGGGCTTCTACCTCTCTCCGACCGCGGGCCTCGATGACCGAATGGGAGGTATAGAAGGGGATTCCCCGTTGTCGAAGAGAGTTGGCAAGGGGGCCGGGGGAGCGAAGCCCGGGGCCCTGCTCCACGATGGCTGCAACTTCGATGCCGTGATCGAGAGCGAGCGCGGCGGAGGCGAGGGCGATGTCCCCGGACCCGAGTATTGCAATCCTGCTCCCGCTGAATGCCCGGTATTTTTCGATAAGAGAGCACATGCCCCGTGCCCCGACCACACCCACCAGGTCTCGGCCCGCAAAGCTCAGCGATAGGTCACGGGCGCCGGTGGCAAGGACCAGCCGGTCGTATTCGAGCATCCAGGTCTCGCGATCGTTGCCCAAGCCTAGGACGGGTCTCGGAACGTGGCGGCTGTTCCGCCGCTCCCGGAAGCTGCCCCATACGTAGACGCCGGGGAGGACCTCGACGCCCGCCTCCTGGGTTTGGGCGATGCCGGGGTTGGCGGCCATGGCGCGCTGGAGCATCAGGCCCGGATCCCGGATGGTGGGGGTCATGCGCTGTCCGAAGAGGTATGGGATGTCCAGGCCCATCATCGAAGAATCGATGGGGTGCTCGTCGATGAGGGTGACTCGAGCGCCGGCCTCCGCGGCGGCAAGGGCGGCGGCTACTCCCGCCGGCCCCGCCCCGACGACGGCGACGTGAATGTCAGACATAGCTTTCCCGTTGAAGCTGATAAGCGGACTGCCGGGACAATCGTAGGGTGGGGGTGGGGTGGGGTCAAGTCAAGAGGCGATGCATCAGTTCAGGACGCCGGCCTCGGCAACCTCCGCAATCTCTTCGTCGGTCATGCCAAGGATGTTCTTGAGGACGTATTCGTTGTGTTGGCCCAGCATCGGCGAGGGGCTGTTATAAAG
>JAAXHX010000055.1 GCA_012270635.1 Dehalococcoidia bacterium
GAACAGTCCGACCTCCTGGCCGCCCTCCACCCCGCTCACGGCGACATGGAGTTGCCCATCATAGCCCCCGGTGACGTCTCCGAGTGCTTCGACGCCGCCGTCAAGGCCATCAACTGGGCCGAGCGCTACCAGGGCCCCGTGGCCCTCCTCAGCGAGCACAACCTCTCCGAAAGGGCGCAGAACATCCCCAGGCCTGACGTCGATTCCGTGGTCGCGGAGACGCGCCAGGTCTATACCGGGGCCAACGGCTACCTTCGCTACGAGGCCAGCCACATCTCCCCCATGCCCCTTCCGGGGGGACCTGGGCCCTACGTGGCCAACGCCAGCGAGCACGACCCCTATGGCGACACCACCCACAGGCCCGACCGCCACATCCAAATGACCAACCGCAGGTTCAGCAAACTCGACTTGCTCCTGGAGGACGAGTTCGAGGTGGAGAACGGAGACTGCCCGATAGCCCTGCTGCCCTGGGGCGGCTCCAAGGGGCCCGCGCTGGAGGCCTATCGGCAGCTCATCGCCCAGGGGTGCGATCTCGGCTGGTACTACACCATGAACCTAAACCCCTTCCCGCCGACCCTGCTCGAAGAGTTGAAGAAGAAAGAACTGGTGATAGTCCCGGAGCTAAACTACCTGGGACAGATGTCCATGATACTCAGATCCAAGGGCGTGAACGCCGAGTCGATAACCCAGATAACCGGGCTCCCCTTCAAGGTGAGAGACCTGGTGCAGTGGATCGGGGAGCGGCTCGGGGTGCAGGCTGAAAGGACAGTCCAAGTATGACCACGCTAAAGCAGGCGCCCAGGAAGGCGCCGAAGGTAAAGAACCCCGAATACGACTTCAAGTGGTGCCCCGGCTGCGGGGACTTTGGAGTCCGGCGTGCCGTGGAGATGGCCATCCGGGAGCGGGCCCTCAGAGACGAGGCCCCCCTCACCGAGACCGTCATCGTCGCCGGCATAGGCTGCTCCGGGAACCTGGTCCACCTGGTCGAGGGCGAGCAACCCTTCGGCATCCACGGCGTCCATGGGCGCACCCTGCCCCAAGCCTTCGGAATCAAGATGGCCCGGCCCGAGTTGAGCGTTCTCGTGGTCGCCGGAGACGGGGACTTCCTGAGCATTGGCGGAGAGCACATCGTTCCCCAGGCCCAGAGGAACCTGGACGTCTGCGCCGTCATCATGGACAACGGCGTCTACGGCCTCACAAAGGGCCAGAGTTCACCGACCACCGACCTGGGGGTCAAGACCTCCAGCACGCCCTACGGCAAGATCGAGGGCTCCGTGGACCCCCTGGACCTCTACCTCACCGGCGGCGCTTCATTCATCGCCTCCGGCTTTTCGGGCAAGCCCAAGGACCTCGCCTCTCTCATAGTCCAGGGAATGGACCACAAGGGCTTTTCCATTGTGCACATCCAGTCCCCTTGCACCGAGTACAATGACACCTACGAGCTTCTGAAGGGAAACGCCAAGCAGGGGATAAAGCCGGCCCTATGGCCCCTGCCCGAAGACTACGACCCCAGCGACAGGGAGTCGGCATACCGGGCAATCCACGAACCCGGCATCCCCGTGGGAGTCCTCTACAAGGACCCCGACTCCACCCCGATGCAGGACCGCCAGGACGAGATCAGGGGCAAGGCCAGGCAGAGACCCCTGTCCAAGCTTCTGGACAGCTTCAGAGTCTAACGTCGCATCGACGCCAGTCCTTCGAAACCCATAGAGGAATCACTTTGGGCCGCTTTGCAGCGGCCCAAAGTCTTTTGAGCATGATAGCCGGGCAGAAACAGGCATCCACGAGCACCGAGCCCGCAAGGGTCCTGGACCTCGGGCTGGTGGACTACGAGGCCGCCCTCCACTTGCAGACCGACCTGAGAGACCGCCGCATCGCCGGTGATATCCCCGATACCCTCCTCCTGCTGGAGCATCCGCCCGTCATAACCCTGGGCCGGTCGGGCAGCATGGGCAACGTCCTGGCGCCGGAGACGGAGTTGGCCGAAAGGGGCATCCGGCTCTTCCACTCCAACCGCGGTGGAGACGTGACGTACCACGGTCCCGGGCAGATCGTCGGCTACCCGATATTGGACCTGACCTTTCATGGCACTGACCTTCGCAAGCACCTATGGAAGCTGGAGGACGTATTGATACTGGCCCTCGATGGGCTGGGGGTGAAGGGCCGGAGACGGGACGGGTATACCGGAGTCTGGGTGGGCCGGAACAAGATCGCCTCCATAGGCATTCACGTGAAGAGGTGGGTGACCATGCACGGCTTCGCCCTCAACGTCGCCCCCGATATGGAGCACCTGTCGTTGATACACCACTGCGGGATCACCGACGCCCCCATGACTTCCGTGGAGAAGGCACTAGCCAGGCCCGTGCCCCGAGAGGACGTCCGACTCCGGATCAAGAACGCCTTCGCCCAGGTATTCGGCCTCGCATACACGGATGCCGTCGCAAGGAGAGCCTCCTCCCGGGCAAAGACGTGAAGCGCATGGGGAGGGCCGCAAAGAGCTCAGCGAGTCCAAGCCTTCCTGCAAGAAAACCCTTGTTGGCCCTCCACCAAGCCCGTACCGCCAACCCCTTGCGCAACTCCGTCTATGCCGTTAAAATTCCCCTCTAGTTAGCACTCTTGGGTCTTGAGTGCTAAAATTTTGCTTGAATGGATGACCCGAAAGGAGGAACCATATTGACGCGAAACTTTGAACCGCTGGGCGATGGGGTGCTTCTCAAGCCCACCGACAAAGAGGAGGTCACCGCCAGCGGCCTCGTTCTCCCCGACACGGCTAAGGAGAAGCCCCAGGAGGGCGAGGTCATTGCCGTGGGGCCCGGCCGACTCGGAGACGACGGCAACCGCGTGGCCATGGAAGTGCAGAAGGGCGACACCGTACTCTACCGCAAGTACTCCGGCACCGAGGTGAAAGAGGGTGACGAAGAGTTCTTGATTGTGCGGGAGTCCGACATCGTCGCCAAGATATCCTAGGCCCGGCCCGTAACCGAGCCGGGAAAGGTTGGAAAGGAGCATAGATGCCAGCAAAACAGTTGGAATACGCCGAAGAGGCAAGGGCTTCCCTTCGTAAGGGGATCGACGCCCTGGCCGACGCGGTAAAGATTACTCTCGGCCCCAAGGGCCGCAACGTCATCCTCGACAAGAAGTTCGGCCCCCCCACCATCACCAATGACGGGGTAACCATCGCCAAGGAGATCGAAGTCGAGGACCCCTTCGAGAACATGGGCGCCCAGCTCATCAAGGAAGTCGCCACCAAGACCAACGACGTCGCCGGTGACGGCACCACTACCGCCACCGTTCTCGCGCAGAGCATGATCCACGACGGCATGAAGAACGTGGCCGCCGGCGCAAACCCCATGGCCCTGAAGAGGGGCATGGAGTCGGCCTCCGGCGCCGCCGTCGAAGAGCTCAAGAAGCTCTCCATCGCCGTCGCGGGCAAGGACCAGATCGCCCAGGTCGCCTCCATCTCCGCCGCCGACTCCGAGATCGGCGGCCTCATCGCCGAGGTCATGGAGAAGGTCGGCAAGGACGGCGTCATCACCGTCGAGGAGTCCAAGGGCATACGTTACGAGATCGAGTACGTCGAGGGCATGGAGATCGACCGGGGCTACATCAGCCCCTACTTCGTCACCAACTCCGAAAGGATGGAGGCCGCCCTGGACGACCCCTACATCCTCATCACCGACAAGAAGATCTCCGCCGTGGCCGACGTTCTGCCCATCCTGGAGAAGGTGCTCCAGGTCAGCAAGAACATGGTCGTCATCGCCGAGGACGTAGACGGCGAAGCCCTGGCCACCCTGGTAGTCAACAAGCTGCGGGGCACCATCAACTGCCTCGCCGTCAAGGCCCCGGGGTTCGGAGACCGGCGTAAGGCCATGCTTCAGGACATCGCCATCCTCACCAGCGGCACCGTCATCAGTGAAGAGGTCGGGCGCAAGCTGGACTCCGCAACCCTGGAGGACCTGGGCAGGGCCCGACGGGTCGTGTCCGGTAAGGACGACACCACCATCATCGAGGGTCGGGGCGGCGAGGACGCCATCCAAGGCCGCATCAAGCAGATCAAGGCCCAGATCGAGGAGACCACCTCCGACTTCGACCGCGAGAAGCTCCAGGAGCGGCTGGCCAAGCTGGCCGGCGGCGTTGGCGTTATCAAGGTCGGCGCAGCCACCGAGGTGGAGCTCAAGGAGAAGAAGCACCGCGTGGAGGACGCCCTCTCGGCCACCCGGGCCGCGGTGGAAGAGGGCATCGTCGCCGGCGGCGGCGTGTCCTTGCTCAACGCCCAGAAGGCCCTAAGTGAGGTCGTGAAAGACAACGAGGGTGACGAGCGCACCGGCGCCTCAATCGTCTCCAAGGCCCTCGAACAGCCCATGCGGCGCATCGCCGAGAACGCGGGCCAAGAGGGCTCCGTTGTCGTCGACATGGTGAAGAAGCTCGACCCGTCCCACGGCTACGACGCCGCCAAGGACGACTACGGCAACCTCATCGACAAGGGCATAATCGACCCCCTCAAGGTCACCCGCGCGGGCCTGGAGAACGCCGTGAGCGTGGCGGCCATGGTCCTCACCACCGAGTCCCTGGTAACGGAGATTCCGGATAAGACCCCGCCCATGCCCCCGGCCCCGCCCATGGACTACTAGTCCACGGGGCCAGAGTCCCACAACCGAATAGCAATAATGGGCCGTCGCCGGGCGACGGCCCATTATTATTCACCACTGTCCCTTCGGGAAAACAAACCGCCGGACGACCTGGCCGTCCGGCGGTCTCGTCTCTATATGTCCGAAGTGCTGATAAGTCCTACTTTAGCCAGGGCTTGATCAGCAGTTTGCCGAATTGGCGCCTCTCTTCCATCATCTGGTGCGCCTCCCTGGCGCCCTCCAGGGGATAGACGCTGTCGATGGCCGGTTTAACCTTGCCCCGGGCCACCACCTTGAGTAGCTGGGCCAGCTCATGCCGGGACCCGAGATAGGACCCGATGATCGAAAGCTGCTTGATGAACAAATCCTGGATGTTGATTCTGCCGTAGACCCCCGTATGCGCCCCCGAGGTCACCAGCCGGCCATTGAATGCCAGGCTCCCGATGCTGCCCTCCCAGGTGTCCGTGCCTATGTGCTCGACCACTACGTCGACGCCCCGGCCTTCCGTGAGGCCCATGACCGCGTCCTTGAAGTCGTCCTTGGCGTAGTTGATGGTCTCGTCGGCGCCGATCTGCCGGGCCCGCTCCAGCTTGATGTCCGAGGACGCCGTGGCGATGACCCGGGCCCCGGCCAACTTGGCTATCTGGATCGCCCCGCTCCCGACGCCGCTTCCCGCCGAGTGGACCAGCACGTCCTCCCCACTCCGCACCTTGGCCCGGGTTATCAGCATGTGCCAGGCCGTGAGATAGGCAAGAGCAACGCTCGCCCCCATGTCGTAGGAGACCTCCGACGGCAGGGGGATGAGGCTGGAGGCCGGGGCCTTGGTGAACTCGGCGTATCCGCCCGGGATGCTGGCCGCCTTCAGGCACATTCCCTCTTCGCCTATGCGGCACGGGTCGCAGTTCCCGCAGGGAAAGCGGGGGATCACCGTCACCCGATCACCGATATCGAAGTCAGTGACCATCTCGCCCATTTCAATGATCTCGCCGGCCACCTCTCGGCCGGGGGTGGCGGGCAGAGGGATGTTGGCCCCGATGATTCCCTGGCGCAGGTAAAGGTCCACGTGGTTGACGCCGCAGGCCCACACCTTGATCAGTACCTCCAGAGGCCCGATCTCCGGATTGGAAACCTTGTGTACCTCCAGGACCTCGGGGCCGCCGTGCTCCTCTATCGATACCGCTTTCAAGCCTTTCCGTCCTTCCCTGCCTAAGCCTGCTCCCTACTTGGGAGTCCGCGAAGAGTGGGCGGTTTAATCAGGGGGGCGACGCCTCCTAAGCGTCGCCCAACTGCTCTTTGACCAGGTCCACACCCTTCCTGACGGCCCTCAGCTTGGCCTTGGCCTCCTCCACCGTCCGGGTCTTTAGGCCGCAGTCGGGGTCGATCAGCAGCCGGTCCGGGGAGAACTGGGTGAGCACCCGACGCACGCCCTCGGCCACCTCCTCTGGGGCTTCTATCTCGTGGCTGTGCACGTCCACAACCCCGGCGGACAGCATCTTATTGAAGGGGTGAGATGCGAACACGTCCATGAGCTGGTATCCGCTGTTGGCCATCTCCAGGTCGAAGATGTCCACGGGCATGTCCAACATCCGGGGGTATATCCTGGCGAAGTCGCCGTAGCAGATATGGGTTATGGTGGTGGCCGAGAGCCCTTCGGTGACGACGCCCATGGCCCGGATGGCTATGTCGATCTCTTCGGGGCGGGTGGAGAGGGCAGGTTCGTCGATCTGGATGTAGCGGGCGCCCGCGGCTTCCAGATCCCGGGCCTCGTCCCGGACGAACTCGGCCACGTTCATCATGAAGGCCTCGCGGCTGGGGAAATACTCGTCGAAGGACCAGTCGCAGATGGTATACGGGCCGGTCAACATCCCTTTCACCGGCTTATCGGTGAGACCCTGGGCGTATTTCCAGGTGTCCACGGTCACGGGCCGACGCCTGCGTATCGGGCCCGTGGCTATGGGCTTCCTGTAGTATCGGTTGCCGTAGGAGCGCACCAAGCCGCTGATGGCGAACCCTTCCAGGTTTTCGGCGAAGAAGGTGACCATGTCCCCCCGGTCCATCTCGCCGTCCACCAGGATGTCTATGCCGATCTCCTCCTGGGCCTCGATCCACTCCCGGGTCGCCTGCAGTTCCAGCCCTCGCAGCTCCTGCCGGTCCATCTCGCCCCGGGAGTGCCGACCCCTGGCCTTTCTCAGGTAAGGGGGCTTGGGAAAGCTGCCCACGGAGGTAGTCGTCAGCGGGTCCATCTAGCCCACCACCTCTTTCAGCGCCCCTGCGCCCTCGACCATGCGTCTCAGCTTGGCTAT
>JAAXHX010000056.1:0-541 GCA_012270635.1 Dehalococcoidia bacterium
CATCTGCAGGAGGTCCTGCTCCACCAGTCTAAGGTCATTGTCGAAATCGACTCTTGGCATTGGCGTACCGCCTGTAGCTCTAGCTGAATCTGCCGGTTATGTAGGCTTCCGTGCTCGCTTCCTTGGGATTGGTGAATATGTCGTTGGTGGGCCCGTGCTCCACCAGGTAGCCGGCCCGGTCATCGCCCATCATGAGGAAGGCCGTGTGGTCGGAGACCCGGGCCGCCTGCTGCATGTTGTGCGTCACGATGACGATGGTGATCTCGGAGGAGAGCTCCCGGATCAGGTCCTCGATGGCGAGGGTGGCTATGGGGTCCAGGGCCGAGCACGGCTCGTCCATGAGCAGGACCTCCGGCTCCACCGCCAGCGCCCGGGCGATGCAGAGCCGCTGCTGCTGCCCGCCGGAGAGGGTCAGTGCGGACTCCTTGAGCCGGTCTTCCACCTCGCTCCAGAGGGCGGCTCTGCGCAGGGCCGACTCTACGGCTGCGGCCTCGTCCCCGCTGTACCTGTTGATGCGCAGCCCGAAGGCGACGTTCTGGTA
>JAAXHX010000056.1:579-2755 GCA_012270635.1 Dehalococcoidia bacterium
ATGGACTTGGGGAACGGGTTGGGCTTCTGGAAGACCATGCCGATCTTGGACCGGATCTCGGTGGGGTCCATGTCGTCGGCATAGATATCCTCGTCGTGGTAGAGGACCTCGCCGTCCACCCGGGCGTCGGGGACCAGCTCGTTCAGGCGGTTGAAGCATCGGAGTAGGGTGCTCTTGCCACAGCCCGAGGGGCCGATGAGCGCGGTGACCCTATTCTGCTCGATGGTCATGCTCACGTCTTTGACCGCCCGGAAGGCGCTGTACCAGATGTGCAGCTTTCGGGCCTCCAGGATGGTAGCCGAGTCCACCATTCTACTCCTCCGACCTCTTTTGATACTTGTTGCGCAGATAGATGGCCAGGGCGTTCATGGACAGGAGCACCGCCAGCAGGATTATGATGCCCGCCGCGGCCAGGGCCTGGAAGTCCTCCTGGGGCCGGCCAACCCAGTCGAATATCTGAAGGGGCAGGATGGTGAACCTGTCCAGTGGATTGCTGGGGACGAAGGTGACATAGACCAGGGCGGTGATGGCCAGTATGGGCGCAGCCTCTCCGACGGCCCGAGACATGGCCAGTATAACGCCCGTGAGGATTCCGGGGAATGCCGCCGGCAGCACGATCTTCTTGGTCACCTGCCACTGGGTCGAGCCCAGGGCGTAGGCGCCCTGCCTGTAGCTTTGGGGCACGGCCCTTATCGCCTCCCTGGACGTGAGAATCACGATGGGCAGCACTAGGAGGGAGAGGGTGAGGCCTCCGGCCAGAAGGGAGCGGCCCATGGCCATCCACTGTACGAAGACGGCCAGGCCCAGCAGCCCGTAGACGATGGACGGCACGCCGGCCAGGTTCGAGATGTTGACCTCTATGATCTGGGTCAGGCGGTTCTTGGGGGCGTACTCCTCCAGGTATACCGCCGCCCCGACCCCCACGGGGACCGTGAAGGCAGCGGTCAGCGCCATGAGCCACAGGCTCCCGATTAGCGGGGCCAGTAGGCCCGCCTGGTCCGGGAAACGGGACTGGTAGCTGGACAGGAGCGTCCAGCTGAGCCAGGGGACGCCTTCGATGAGGACCTGGATAATGAGAATGGTGAGACCGCTGAGGCCGATGAGGAGGGCGAGGATGAACAGGCCCACGAACCCGACGCCCACCGCCTTGCGGACGGGCAGACGGGGGTCGAAGGAGCCCGGGCCGGTCGTTCCCTGCATCAGTACTTCTCCTGCCACCTGCGGACGAACCAGTGGCCCAGCATGTTGGCGGACAAGGTGAGGACGAAGAGAAGTATGGCTACGGCGAAGATGGTCTGGTATTCAATGGAGCCGTGGGGCGCCTCCCCCAGGGCCAGCTGGACTATGTAGGCCGTCATGGCCTGTATGCTCTCGGTGGGGTTCCAGGTCAGGTTGGGCGTCGCCCCGGCGGCGATGGTCACGAGCATCGTTTCTCCAATGGCCCGGGAGAGGCCGAGGATGAAGGCCGCCACGATTCCCGACAGCGCCGCTGGCACGACCACCCTGAGCGACACCTCCAGCCGGGTTGCGCCCAGGGCGTAGGCCCCCTCTCGCAGGGAGCGGGGCACCGCCAGCATGGCGTCTTCGCTCAGGGACGAGACCATGGGAATCACCATTATGCCCATGACCACGCCCGCGCTCAGGGCATTGAAGATGAGCATGTCCGGGAATATGTTCTGCAGCTGCGGCGAGACCCAAGTCAGGGCGAAGTAGCCGTACACGACGGTCGGGATGCCGGCCAGGACCTCCAAGGCGGGCTTGATGGTGCGCCGCATCTTGTCGGGGGCGTATTCGGCAAGGAAGATGGCGATGGCGAGGCCCACGGGGATGGCCACCGCCAGGGCCAGCCCGGCCACCAGGAGCGTCCCCCCGACGAGGGGGAGGACGCCGTAGGAGTTGGGTTTCAGGATGGGAGTCCACCGGGTGCCGAACAGGAACTCCCAGAAGAGGACTTCCTGGAAGAATCCGACGGCCTGGCTAAGCAGGCTGACTACTATGCCCACCGTGGTAACGATGGATACGAGGGCGCAGAGAAAGAAGATATACCGAACGGCGGTGCCTTCCACGTCCGTCCGGCGGCGGCGTTTCGCTTTGACCCGTGTCGGGGCCCGGGTCACGGTGTTCGAAGGGATCGTCGGCTCCCTTGTCTCTGCGATGGAGTGCTTCATTATAAAGG
>JAAXHX010000056.1:2836-4816 GCA_012270635.1 Dehalococcoidia bacterium
CCCTCAAAGACGGAGGGGAATTAGGTTGATGTCTTGTCTATGGGCTACTATTTGACAGCCGTCACCTTGGCGCGGCCTTCGTCGTAGATGGAGGGCTGCTCGGGGATGTAGCCGACTTCCCTGACTAGGGCTGGGGCATTGTCCAGGAAGAAGTCGACGAACGCGGCGACCTCGGGCCTGTTCTTCAGGGCGTCGTTCGCCACGTAGATGAACAGGGGCCTGGACAATGGCGAGTAGCTACCGTCTTCGATGGTCTCGGGGGAGGGGATGACGCAGCCGTCTCCGCTGTCCACCCCGAGGACCTTCAGCTTGTCCGTGTTCTCGGCGTAGTAGGCGTATCCGAAGTAGCCGAGAGCGTTGCGGTCTCCGGCGATGCCTCGGACCAGGACGTTGTCGTCTTCGCTGGCGGTGTAGTCCGCCCTGCTGAGCTTGGCCTCACCATTGACCTCTTCGGTGAAGTAGTCGAAGGTGCCGGAGTCAGTGCCCGGGCCGTACAGGTTCATCTTGGTGTCGGGCCAGTCGGGGTTCACGTCGCTCCAGTTGGCGACCGTGCTCTCGGGCTTCCAGATATCGTGCAGCTGGTCGATGGTCAAGCAGTCCACGAAGTCATTTTTCGGGCTGACCATCACGGAAAGACCGTCGGTTCCTACCCTGAGCTCAATGTGCTCGATGTTGTTCTCTGCCGCAGCGTCGATTTCCGTTTGCTTGATGGGCCGGGAAGCGTTGCTGATTACCGTCTCGCCGACGGTGAACCGCTTGAAGCCACCGCCGGTCCCCGAGAAGCCGACGTTGATCTGCACGTCTCCGTGCTCTTTGCGGAACTCCTCCGCCACTGCCGCGGTCACAGGGAAGACGGTGCTAGAGCCATCGATCTCAATGACGCCGCTCAGATCCTCTATCGAGGCGGGGGATTCCGTGGCCCCGGCGGCCGGGTCTCCGCCGCATGCCGCCACAACCCCGACGGCCAGCAGGCCTGCCATCAGCACGGACGCCAGGCGCTGCCAGGGCGCTATTTTCTTGATGATTCGCAAATCTAGACCTCCTAAAACTTTTGGGTTCCTTGTTGAAACAGCCTACTTCTTGCCCCTGGGCTCCTCCGGGGGGCGGACGCGCAGGCTGTAGTACTTCCAGAGTAGGTCGTCCATAGCCTCGCGGAGCAGGGACGCCTCGCTTCTGGACAGTTCATCGGCTAGCTCGGAGAGCTGGTCGAGCTGGGTCTGGGCGTAGTAGCTGGTCTTGAGGGCCATGCGGGTCTCTTTGGAGCGCTGCCACAGGTTGGTCCGCCCCCGGCCCATCTCCTTGGCCCGGATGAGCGCGCCCTGGGCTTTGCGCAGCAGGTCCCGGTCATCGTGGGCCTGGTTGGGGTAGGATGCGACGCCGCTGCTGAGAGAGACCTTGACCTCCAGAGGCTCGTCCTGGTGGCCTAGGACGAGGGGATTGGTGTCGAAGAAGGAGCGCACCCTCTCGGCGGCCAGGAGCGCGTCCTCTGGCCCCTTGCCCGGGAAAATGAGGAGGAAGGTGTCCCTGCTGTAGCGGGATATGGCCTCGGCGCCGGTCTCAGCTCCGAGGAGGACCTCGCACACTGACTTGAGGAGCGCGTCGCCGGCGGAGAGGCCATGCTCTTCATCGAAGAGTTCGAAGCGGTCAACGTCGAGAAGGGCCACGGAAATGACCCCGCCCTCGGCCTGGGCCTCCTCGATTCCGATTTTCACGATACGGTTGGCGGAGGCCCGGGTGTAGAGGCCGGTGAGGGGGTCCCGCTCCAGGTCCTGGACGCCGTTGGCCGCTCTCAAGTTCATCGCGTCGCCTCCGTCAAATTTAGACTTGGCAGTATATCAGTGCATTTATCTGAGTATGTTAACATCGCTATACATACATAAATATATCTCATAGTAACGTACATACGTGACTGTAATTGTTTGCACAAAGGATGTCAAGGGGGTTTCGGGGGGTGCTTCAGGGAGATTTCGGAAGAGGTCC
>JAAXHX010000057.1:0-253 GCA_012270635.1 Dehalococcoidia bacterium
TCCCGGTAGAGGGAGCGACGGGGCCTCGCTTCATTTGGACTCAACGAACGCCCTTTATATAAGGAAAAGAAGAAGGAGGGTTTGAAGATGCAAACCACCATGACCTTGGAATCCTGCTGCCGGTGCGGGCAGCCCATCGCCCCCGGCGAGCCGGCCATGCAAACCGCCTCAGTGGACATCATCGGCGGAAGGGCCGTCGCCTCCCCGGTGAACACCTATCACCTGACGGGAAGGTGCTACGACGAGTACAGAC
>JAAXHX010000057.1:358-1119 GCA_012270635.1 Dehalococcoidia bacterium
GTGTCCCGGCGTCGTCCTCCGGTCACCACGCATTAGGAGGACGACACCATGAACCTCGGAGACTTCATAGATCAGTACAAGGAGGCCATCGCCCAGCGGGTGGTGGAGTCCTATCCGCCGCTCTACCGGCCCTCGGAGAACGGGGGCGAACTGCCCCGTCTGCTCAGGACTCCCTTGGGAGCGCAGGCCGACGCCATACGCGGCGCGGCCCTCTCGCTACAGGCCCACCGGGGAACGACGGTGGTGGGAGAAATGGGAACCGGAAAAACGTACATTGGAGCCGCAGCCGCGTACATGGCCGGCTTCGAGAGGGTTCTCATAATTTGCCCGCCTCACCTGACCGGGAAGTGGAAGCGGGAGATCGAGCAGACGGTGCCCCTGGCCCGCGCCTCCGTCGTCACATCCATCACCGACCTGGAGAAGCTCAGGTTCTCCATCGGCTCCGGCCCGCTGTTCGCCGTGATGTCGAGAGAGAGGGCAAAACTGTCCTACCGATGGAAGGCCGCCGTCATCGAGCGGTGGGCAACCTCCAGGGGCAGGCTGGTGCGGGACGAGGAGACGGGGGAACCCTTCCGTGTGCCCTGCTGCCCCGGCTGCACGGCGCAGGTGGTGGACAAGGACGGCGTGCCTCTCACCGACGCCGACATGAACCGCAGAAAGCGCGCCTGCTCCGGCTGCGGCTCTCCCCTCTGGCAGGCCGACAAGTCCGGGCCCAAGCGGTACCCGCTTGCGGACTACGTCAAACACAGGATGAAGGGGTT
>JAAXHX010000058.1 GCA_012270635.1 Dehalococcoidia bacterium
TCTTGCGTAGGGGCGGCGTCTCTGACCCGCCCGTCTTCCGGGCAACCATCGAGTGCCCCCACCCGTTCGTGGTGAGCCGGGCCGAAGTCCATCGGAGGCCCGTGTCGAACCACAAAACCTGCAGCAACCAAGCCTTCTGGGCCGGTCCCTCACTCCTGCCCCCGCTTGCCCCCACGTGCAACAATCCGCCAGACCCACACACCGCTAACTGACAGCCCCTCCCATGCCCAGACGCCCCAACATCATCCTCTTCATGACCGACAGCATGGACGGCCGCGTCATGCGCCACCTCGGCCATCCTGCGGCATACACCCCCAACATGGACCGCCTGGCCGCCCTCGGCACATCGTTTCGCAACGCCTACTGCAACTCCCCTCAGTGCGCGCCTTCCCGCGCCAGCTTCTGGAGCGGCCGATACGTCCACCGCGTCCAGGCCTGGAACAACCCCGGCGGCCTCCCCATGGACGCCCCCACCTTCGGCACCCATTTGCAAGACGCCGGCTACGGCCTCCACGCCTTCGGCAAAACCGACTACCGCGTCGGCGGCCACTCCCTCAAAGCCCGCCTCACCGCCTGGATCCGCTCCGCCAACATCAAACGCCCCCACAACCCCCGCCCCCAGGCCACCACCGTCCAACCCGACACGCCGAGGCTTCACGAAAAAGACTGGCTCCAAATCGACAACGCCTGTGACTTCCTAAACGACTACAGCAAAGACGACCCGCCCTACTTCCTGTATCCCAGCACCAACGTCCCCCATCCCCCCTTCCGCGCCACCCCGCACTACCTCGACCAAATCGACCCCGCCGCCGTCACCGTTCCGCCCTACGAACCCGACCTCCACCCCGTCATGGACTACATGAGCGTCACCAAGAACACCCACGGCCACTTCACTGATCAGGAAATCCTCGCCATCCGTCGCCACTACTTCGCCATGGTTGCCGAAACCGACGCCATGCTCGGCCAGGTCCTCGACACCCTGGAGGCCGCCGGCCAGCTCAACGACACCTACATCATCTTCGCCAGCGACCACGGCGAAATGAACATGGAACACCGCCAAACCCTCAAAAACGCCCTCTACGAAGCCTCCGCCCGCGTCCCCCTCATCGTCGCCGGCCCCGGCCTCCGGCAGGGCGTCGTTTCCAACGAACTCGTTTCCCTCATCGACCTCTTCCCCACCCTCATGGACATCGCCGGCCTCGACCATCCCGAAGGCCTCGACGGCGTCTCTCTCCTCCCCTTGTGCCGCGGCGAAGCCTCAGACCGCCCCGACTACGTCTTCAGCGAATACCACAGCAACTTCACCAACACCGGCATCGCCATGTGGCGCCAGGGCCCCTGGAAATACATCCGCTACGCCGGCTACGCCCCCCAGCTCTTCAGCCTGGACGACGACCCCGAAGAAATCCACGACCTTTCCGAATCCCACCCCCACATCGTCCAGGACCTCGATGCCCGCCTCGAATCCCTAGTCGACTTCAACCACGCCGACGCTCAGGCCAAAGCCAACGACCGCCTCAACTACCAAACCTGGCGCCAACCCCTCACCCCCACCGAAATCCAGGAAGCCCTAACCAAATCCCACCAGGGCATCTGGCACCCCGACGACGACCAAGAAATCGAGAACTGGCTAGCCAAGTCCTGAACCCTGTGGCCGAAGCCCCACCCCGTTCGTGATGAGCGGCCCCGTAGTCTTTCGAAGGGGCGTGTCGAACCACAGACCCCTCAGCACCCAACCCTCCTAGCCAGTCCCCCGCCCCCACTCCTAGGGGCCGCGGCTCTTCACCCTCTCCAAGGGGA
>JAAXHX010000059.1:0-196 GCA_012270635.1 Dehalococcoidia bacterium
CGCAACCCTCGGGGGAAAGCCAGATCTCATCGCCCTATCGGGTGACCGGGGCGTGATCTACGACGTGAAGACGGGGCAGCCCACGTCGGCGGACCACGTGCAGGTTATGACCTACATGTACGCGGTGCCCCGGGCCCTGGGCCAGTATGCAAACATGATCTTCGACGGCGTGGTGTCGTACCGGGACCATGAAGTG
>JAAXHX010000059.1:287-526 GCA_012270635.1 Dehalococcoidia bacterium
CAGCCCCTGGCCAAGACGCCCAGCGCCATGGAATGCGGTTTCTGCCAGATATCGAAAGAGGAATGCCCGGAGCGGGTGGAGTCGGGGCCGGAGGAGGTGCCGGTGACTACGGACTTTTAATATGCGGGCCGAGGGGCCGGGCCAAACATCCTTTATTCTAGGAATTGGAACGGCTAGGGCTGGAACGCCCTACTTCGACATAGGAGCGCTTTCACCACTAGTCCACTCACACCAGGGGG
>JAAXHX010000059.1:659-12519 GCA_012270635.1 Dehalococcoidia bacterium
TTTCCCTTGACAGCGAGGGGGTGTGCTGTTAGACTCGCCATTCGCGGCCACTAGTGGCCATTTCTTTGTAGCAGAGCAAGCCAGAGGGGCGTTCGGGGCTGGACCGGAGCGCACCTGATGAGCGCACGAACATGCCGACAGTCAACCAATTGATCAGGAAGGGCAGGACCAAGGTCACGAAGAAGACCAAGGCCCCGGCCCTGCGCATGTCCTATAACACTCTGAAGAACAAGCAGGTGCGTAACTCGAACTCCCCTCAAAAGAGGGGTGTTTGCGTACGGGTGAGGACCGTGACCCCGAAGAAGCCGAACTCGGCGCTGCGGAAGGTGGCGAGGGTGAGGCTGACCAACGGAATGGAAGTCACGGCCTATATCCCGGGCGAAGGACACAACCTCCAGGAGCACTCGGTGGTGCTCATAGAGGGGGGGAGGGTGAAGGACCTGCCGGGCGTAAGATATCACGTGATAAGGGGGTCGCTGGACGCATCCGGAGTAGCAAATCGGCAGCAAGGCCGGAGCAAGTACGGGACTAAAAGAAACCGTTAGCCGGGCGACTAGCAGTCGGGGCCCCACCCTGTGTTGCGGCGTCGAGGCGTAAGGCCTCGGTTGGCCCACCTCGACCGGATAAACACCCTGCCAAACCAGGAACCGAGTTCCGAACGACCTTTATGACCAAAGCTATACCTATGCCCTGAGATAGACAGCGATAGAGCGAGAAGATGGCAAGAAGGAGACGAGCCGAAAAGAGGCGGGTGGACCCGGACCCCAAGTACCAGAGCCTGATGCTGGCCCGGTTCATCAACAAGACGATGCGCTCCGGCAAGAAGAGCACGGCGCAACGGATCGTCTATTCGGCGCTGGAAATCATCGAAAATACGGAAAAGAAGAGCGGCATGGACGTGTTCGAGCAGGCGATTCGGAATACCTCTCCCCTGCTGGAGGTAAAGCCCCGGAGAGTGGGCGGCGCCACGTACCAGGTGCCCCGGGAGGTCCGGTCGGACCGGAGCCTGACCATGGCGATGCGCTGGCTCCTGGCCGCGTCCCGGGCCAAGACGGGCCGACCCATGGCCAACAAGCTCGCCGAGGAGTTGATGGACGCCGCCAAGGGGCAGGGCGCTGCGGCCAAGCGCCGGGAGGACCTGCACCGCATGGCCGAGGCCAACCGGGCCTTCGTGCACTACCGCTGGTAGAGATACGAGGAGATGTCACAGACGCAGACCATAAAACGCGGCGACCCCGAATCACGGCCCTCTCCTTCGCTGGAGCAGGTCAGGAACATCGGGTTCATCGCGCACATAGACGCCGGAAAGACCACAGTTACCGAAAGGGTGCTCTTCTACACGGGCCGCATCTACAAGATGGGCGAGGTGCACGAAGGCACGGCGGTGATGGACTGGATGGACCAGGAGCGGGAGCGGGGGATAACCATCACGGCGGCGGCCACCACGGCATATTGGAAAGACTATTTGGTCAATATCATCGACACCCCCGGCCACGTGGACTTCACCGCCGAGGTGGAGCGGAGCCTCCGGGTCCTGGACGGGGGCGTCGTCGTATTTGACGGGGTCGCGGGCGTCGAGCCCCAGTCGGAGACGGTATGGCGGCAGGCCAACAAGTACTCCGTGCCCCGGATCTGCTTCGTCAATAAGATGGACAGGGTCGGGGCCGACTTCTTCCGCACGGTGGACATGATAGTCGAGAGGCTCCAGGGAAACCCCGTCCCGATACAGCTGCCCATGGGCAGCGAGGACGCCTTCGAGGGGATAGTCGACCTGGTGGAGAACACGGCTTTCGTGTATCCCCAGGACGGGGAGCAGGGGCCCGTGCGGGTCAACATCCCCGACGCCTACCGGGAAATCGCAGACCGTTACAGGGACTCCCTCCTGGAGAAGGTTGCAGAGACCGACGACGCCCTTCTCGGCAAGTACATCGAGGGCCAGGAGATAGCCGTCGAGGAGTTGAAGGCGGGCCTGCGCAACGCCACGATTACGAACAAGCTGGTGCCGGTGATGTGCGGCGCCGCCCTGAAGAACAAGGGCATCCAGCTGATGCTGGACGCCGTGCTGGACTACCTGCCCTCGCCCCTGGACGTGCCTCCCGTCGAGGTGACCTCGGCGAAGACGGGGGAGAAGTCCCTGCGGGAGACCTCCAGGAACGCCCCCTTTGCCGCCCTGGCCTTCAAGGTGGTCACCGACCCCTACGTCGGGCGGCTGGTGTACTGTCGGGTCTACTCCGGGAAGGTGAAGAGCGGGGCCACGGTGTTCAACTCCAGCCGCTCCGGTCGGGAGAGGATAGGGCGTCTGCTCAAGATGCACGCAAATCACCGGGAGGAGGTCCCCGAGGCCACTGCCGGCGACATCGTCGCCGCGATCGGCCTCAAGAACACCTACACCGGCAACACCGTCTGCGACGTCCACGCCCCGATACTGCTGGAATCCATCACCTTCCCCGATCCCGTCATCTCGGTGGCCGTCGAGCCCCGGTCCAAGGTGGACCAGGACCGGCTGAACGACTCCCTGGTAAAGATGGCCGACGAGGACCCAACCCTCCAGCTCAAGCACGATGACGAGACGGGCCAGACGGTCATCCAGGGGATGGGAGAGATGCACCTGGAGGTTACGGTAGAGCGGATCAGGCGAGAGCAGAACGTAGACGTCAGGATGGGCAAGCCGCAGGTGGCCTATAGGGAGACCATTACGTCTTCCGGTAGGGCCGTCGGGCGGCTTGTAAAGCAGACCGGAGGTCACGGACAGTTCGCCCACGTAGTGATCGACTTGGAACCCCTGGAAGCAGGCCAGGGGTTCCAGTTCGTAAACCGGATCCGGGGCGGGGACATCCCCAGCGAATACATACCCTCGGTGGAGAAGGGCGTCAAAGAAGCATTGACCACCGGGGTCCTGGCGGGTTACCCGGTGGTGGACGTGAAGGCGACCCTGGTGGACGGCAGCTTCCACCCCGTCGACTCGTCGGACCTGGCCTTTCAAATGGCCGGGGCCATGGCGCTAAGGGAAGGGGTCCGCAGGTGCAAGCCCGTGATCTTGGAGCCGGTGATGAAGCTGGAGATCAACACGCCCGGCGAGTTCCTGGGAGACATCCTGGGAGACATCAACGGGCGCCGGGGCAACATCAGTGGCATCGCCGGGCTGGGAGGGACCCAGACCGTGCAGGCCCTTGTGCCCCTGTCCGAATGTTTCGGTTACGCCACCCACATCCGCTCCCTGAGCCAGGGTCGGGCCATCCACTCCATGGAGTTCGCCCACTACGACAGGGCGCCGGAGAAGATAGCCGAGCAGGTGGCTGCCAGGGGGAGGTACACCGGCCTCTAGGCCGGCGGAGGGAGAGATGCCCAAGCAGAAGATGCGCATAAGGCTGAACGCCTACGACCATAAGATTCTCGACCAGTCGGCGGAGCAGATAGTCGACGCCGCGGAGAGGACGGGCGCGGGCGTGGTGGGCCCGATCCCCCTGCCCACGAAGATCAAGAAGTTCTGCGTGACCCGCTCCTCCAACACCTTCAAGGACTCCCGGGAGCAGTTCGAGATCCGCACCCACAAGCGCATCATCGAAGTGCTGGACCCGACGAACAAGACCATCGACGCGCTGACCCTTCTGAACCTGCCCGGCGGCGTCGAAATCGAGATCAAGCTGTAGGCAGGGACCACCCATCTTATGATTGACGGACTGTTAGGAAAGAAGCTGGGCATGACCCAGCGTTTTAGTGAAGATGGCACTTTGCACGCTGTGACGGTCATACAGGCCGGGCCCTGCACCGTAGTCCAGGTCAAGACGCCCGAAAGGGACGGATACCGGGCGGTGCAGATCGGCTTCGATAAGCCGAAGCGGCTCAGCAAGCCCAGGCAGGGACACCTGAAGGACCTGGGCGAGTTCCGACACCTCCGCGAGGTGGGAAGCAAAGACCCATCGGGCATCGAGGAGGGCGCCACGGTCGACGTGAGCATCTTCGAAGCCGGTGAGAAGGTGGACGTAATCGGCAAGTCCAAGGGGAAGGGATTCGCCGGGGTGGTGAAGCGCTACCACTTCGGCGGCGGCCCCAAGACCCACGGCCAGTCGGACCGGCACCGGGCCCCGGGCTCCGTGGGCGCCGGCACCACGCCGGGCCGGGTGACCAAGGGCTTCAAGATGGCGGGCCACATGGGCAACGAAAGGGTCACTTCCCAAAACCTCACGGTCATGGAGTCGGACTCGCAGCGCAATCTGCTGCTGCTAAAGGGCGCTGTGCCCGGGCCCCAAAACGGCCTGGTGCTCATAAGGAAACGGGGACGCTAGACCCGAGTCTCCAGCTATATGAAAACGCAGCTAAAAAACAGGTCGGGAGAGGTGCTGAGAGACGTCGAAGTGAGCGACGGCCTCTTCGCCTTGCCCCTGACCGTGAGGCTCAAGGGACTGCTGCACCAGGCCGTGGTCCGGCAACGGGCCAATGGCAGGAAGGGCCGTCCGTCGGTCAAGACGCGGGCGGAAGTGGCCGGCAGCACCCGTAAGATATTCCCTCAGAAGGGGACGGGAAGGGCGCGGGGCGGAAGCATCCGCTCCCCGTTGAGGCGGGGCGGCGGGGTGGCCTTCGGGCCCCAGCCCAGGAGCTACTCCCAACGCATGCCCAAGAAGATGCGGCGGCTCGCGATTCGCGGGGCCCTTTCGGCCAAGGCGGCCGATGGGCGAATGGCCATCGTCGACGATCTGGGGTTCGAAGAGCCTAAGACCAAGGAGATGGTCCAGGTGCTGGACGCCCTGAAGGCAAAGAAGTCGACGCTGGTGGTCACCCCCGAGCCCCGGGAAGCCCTCATCAAGTCGGCTGGGAACCTGGACCGGGTCAAGACCCTGCCCGCCCGCTATCTGAACGTCTATGACGTCCTGGCCCACGAACACCTGGTAATCGAGCTGGAAGCGGTCAGAAGGGCGGAGGATCTGTGGGCGCCTGGGGGCCGGACCATCGAAGAAGAGCCCGTGAAGAAGGCCCCGGCAAAGCGGAAGCCCCGGGCCAAGAAGGCCGCGCCGAAGGTCAAGGCCGAGACCCCCGAGCCGGAGTCGGCGCCGGAAGCCGCAACCGAGGAATCGTAAGCCGTGGAACTGCTGCAGGTCCTCAGAAGGCCCATCGTGACGGAGAAGAGCACCATCCTCCACGAAAGCGACAAGTACGCGTTCGAGGTGCTGCCCAACTCCAACAAGGTCCAGATCAAGGCGGCGGTGGAGAAGGCCTTCGACGTGAAGGTGACCGCGGTCAACGTCATGACGGTGCCGGGAAAGACGAAGTTCCGGGGCCGCAGAAGGATAAGGACCTCGCCCTGGAAGAAGGCCATAGTCACGCTCAAGCCGGGGGACAAAATCGAACTGTTCGAAGGAGTCTAAGAAAGCGCTCTTTCTATTTGAGGAATAATCCATGGCCCTGAAGGTATACAAGCCAACCTCTCCGGGACGGAGGAACGCCACCGGCTCCTCCTTCGAGGAGATCACGCGGAGCAAGCCGCACAAGGCCCTGCTGCGGCCCCTGAAGAAGAAGGCCGGCAGGAACGTCCGCGGCAAGATCACCGTGCGGCGTCGGGGCGGGGGGGCCAAGCGCAGGCTCCGGGTCATCGACTTCAAGAGGGACAAGATCGGGGTGCCGGGGAAGGTCGCGTCCGTAGAGTACGACCCCAACAGGACCGCTCGCATAGCCCTGATCCACTACGCCGACGGCGACAAACGGTACATCCTGGCCCCCTGGAACCTGCAGGTGGGCATGACCGTCTCCGCTGGGCCGGACGCGGCGATCAAGGTGGGCAACGCCCTCCCCCTGAGGGTCATCCCCACGGGGACGACCGTGCACAACATAGAGCTTCGCCCCGGGAAGGGCGGCCAGCTGGTGCGGGGAAGCGGCACGGCGGCCCAGTTGCTGGCCAAGGACGGCATCTACAGCCTGCTCAGGCTGCCCTCGGGGGAGCTGCGGCGGGTCGAAAGCGAGTGCAAGGCGACCATCGGGCAAGTGGGAAACCCCGACCAGAAGAACATGAAGCTGGGCAAAGCGGGCCGGAACCGATGGAAGGGCCGGAGGCCCTCGGTGCGGGGCTCCGCCATGACGCCCCGTGACCACCCGCACGGGGGAGGCGAGGGTCGGTCCCCCGTGGGGATGCCCGGGCCGAAAACGCCGTGGGGCAAGCCGGCCATGGGATACCGGACCAGGAGGAACAAGAAGTCCGACAGGTTGATTGTGAGGAGGCGGAAGTAGCGATGTCGAGATCTATAAAGAAGGGGCCCTTCGTGGACGCGAAACTGATGAAGAAGGTGGAAGCGGCCATGGGGTCCGACAGGAAGGTGATCATCAAGACCTGGTCCCGGGCCTCGATGATAGTGCCGGAGATGGTGGGACAGACCATAGCGGTGCACGACGGTCAGAGGCACATGCCCATCTTCGTGACGGAGAACATGGTAGGGCACAAGCTCGGGGAGTTCGCCCCGACGCGGCGGTTCAGGGGCCACACGGGCCGCACCGAGCAGGCCAGCCGAAGGATGTAGAGAGAGCAGAGCAGTGGAAGTCCAGGCCCGGGTCAAGACCATAGGCGTTTCGCCCAAGAACCTGCGCAACCTCATCGATACGGTGCGGGGGATGAGGGTGGAGGACGCCATTGCCAGCCTGCGGTTCACGCCCATCCCCATGGCGCGCGTGGTGAGGAAGGCGGTGGAGTCGGCCGCGGCCAACGCCGAAAACAACTACGAAATGGTGCGGGACGAGCTGCGAATAGTGAAGATAACGGCGGACGAGGGGCCCAGGATGAAGAGGTTCAAGGCCAAGCCCCGGGGCAGGGCCGCTCCGATAATCAAGCGCTCCAGCCACCTGACCGTGGTGGTGGACCAGGACGACGGGGAGGAATAATTGGGACAGAAGACCCACCCGATAGGGTTTCGGCTAGGCATAATCCGGGACTGGGACGCCAAGTGGTTCGCCCGGAAGGGCGACCAGTACCGCAAGCTGCTGGCCGAGGACATGACCATACGAAAGACCATCTTGGGCAACCACACCGACGCGGCGATCTCCAAGGTAGAGATCGAGAGGAACGCCAACGAGGTGATCGCGACCATCCACACCGCCCGGCCCGGCATCGTCATCGGGCGGGGGGGCCAGAGGGTGGACGAGCTCCGGGGCCTGCTGGAGAAGAAGACGGGACGCCGGGTCCGGCTGAACATCCAGGAGATATCCCAGCCGGAGCAGGACGCCTTCCTGGTGGCCCGCAACATAGCCGACCAGTTGGAGCGGCGAGTCTCCTACCGGCGGGCCATACGGCAGGCGGCGACCCGGTCCATGCAGACGGGAATCGAGGGGATCAAGATCATCTGCTCGGGGAGGCTGGGCGGCGCCGAGATAGCCCGGAACGAAAAGCACATGGACGGCAGGGTGCCGCTCCACACGCTCAGGGCCGACATCGACTACGGGATCGCCGAGGCGCTCACCACCATGGGCGTGGTCGGGGTGAAGGTCTGGATATACAAAGGGGACATCCTCCCCGAACCCAAGCAGACCGAGGAAGAAAGAATGGCGCCCATAAGCGTGACCATCCCCAGCTCCAAGCTGCAGGATGCGGAGGCCGAGGACGCCGAGGGACAGCCGGTGGCAGCCGCGGTGGAGGAGAGCAATGCTTCAACCGAAACGGGTTAAGTTTCGGAAGGCCCACCGGGGGCACCGCCGGGGTGTGGCCCACGCGGGGTCGGGGCTTTCCTTCGGGGAGTATGGGCTGAAGGCACAGTCCACGGCCTGGATCACCAACCGCCAGATTGAGGCGGCACGGCGAGCCATAACACACCACGTCCGGCGCGGCGGCCAGATCTGGATCCGCATCTTCCCCGACAAGCCGGTCACCTCCAAACCCCTGGAGACCCGGATGGGAAGCGGAAAAGGGAACGTGGACCACTGGGTGGCAGTGGTAAAGCGGGGCCGGATGCTCTTCGAGATCGGCGGGGTGGAGAAGGAGACGGCCAAGGAGGCCATGAGAAGGGCCTCCCACAAGCTGCCCGTAGCGACGCGTTTCGTGGCCCGGGACGAGCTACTGTAGAGTCGGGACCCGGGCGAGGCATATATTAAATGAAAGCGAATGAGATAAGGGGACTGTCGGAGGTGGACCTGGAGCGGGAGCTGGAGAGCTCCTACAGGGAGACTTTCAACCTGAGGTTCCGCCGCGCGACGAACCAGCTGACCAACCACAGGGAGATCAGACGCATCCGCAGGAAGATCGCCAGGCTGAAGACGATCAAGCGAGAGCGGGAATTGGCCCAGGAACAGAGATGAACAAGACCCGCAAGACTATAATAGGCCAGGTAGTCAGCGACAAGATGGACAAGACCGTCGTCGTGGCGGTGGAGCGCTACCGCACGCACCGTCTCTACAAGCGGCGGATCAAGCGGATATCCAAGTTCAAGGCCCACAACCACGACAACTCCTGCAAGCTGGGCGACACGGTCCGGATAGAGGAGACCAGGCCCCTGTCCCGGGAAAAGCGCTGGAGGGTGGTCGAGGTGCTGGCCCGCATGGACATCGCCGAGACCCAGCCCAAGGACATAGCCGCCACGGCGGAAGAGGCCAAGAGCTGATGATACGGGTAGCCACTCGCCTCCAGGTGGCCGACAACTCGGGGGCGAAGGAGATAGAGTGCATCAACGTGCCGGGGGGCACGGGAAAGCGGTACGCCACCATCGGCGAGATCATCGTGGCGTCGGTGAAGCAGGCTGTGCCAGCCGCCCCGATGAAGAAGGGGGACGTGGTAAAGGCCGTCGTGGTCCGGGTGACGAAGCCCTACCGTAGGCCCGACGGCTCCTACATCCGGTTCGACGAGAACGCGGGGGTCATATTGAGCGACGCATCCAACCCCCGGGGGACCCGGATATTCGGGCCCGTGGCCCGGGAGCTGCGGGAGCGCAACTTCACCAAGATCGTATCCCTCGCACCGGAGGTCCTGTAGCCCCGGCTCAACCGACGAGAATTTGAAGGCGATATTTTGAAAATCAGGAAGAACGATACGGTCCAGGTGCTGGCCGGCAAGGACAAGGGCAAGCGGGGCAGGATATTCCGAATGAAGCCCGCCGACGGCCTGGCCTGGGTGGAGAAGGTCAACTCGACCAAGAAGGCCATGAGGCCCAAACCCAACGTCCGCCAGGCCGGGCTCATAGAGCTGGAGCTCCCGATACACGTTTCCAACCTCAGGCTGGTGTGCCCCTCCTGCGACAAGCCAACCAAGGCGGTGACCGATAAGTCCCGGCCCCAGAGCGCCACGGCGGGGCTCGGGTACCCCAGAGTTTGTAAGCTATGCCAGGCGACGATAGAGTAAAACCGAAGAGAAAGCCCAAGGCGAAAGCCAAGGAGAAGGCGGCGGCCCCGCCTTCCAACGGTGTCCAGCCGCGCCTGAAGGTGCGGTACAGGGAAGAGATAACGCCGGCGCTGGTGCAGCGCTTCGGCTATGCCAACGTGATGCAGGCGCCGAAGGTGGAGAAGATCGTCCTCAACATCGGGTTGGGGGAGGCGTTGCAGAACGCCCGGGCCGTGGAGGGGGCCACCCGGGACCTGGAGGCGATAACCGGCCAGCACCCGGTGGTGACCCGGGCCAAGAAGTCGGTGGCCAACTTCCGGGTGAGGGACGGCATGATCATCGGGACGATGGTGACGCTGCGAGGGGCCAGGATGTACGAGTTCCTGGACAGGCTGCTGAATGCGGCTCTCCCCCGGATCCGGGACTTCCGCGGCGTGTCCAACAACGCGTTCGACGGGCGGGGTAACTACAGCCTCGGGTTCTCCGAGCAGACCCTGTTCCCAGAGATCGACTACGACAAGATGGACAGGCAGAGGGGCCTGCAGGTGACCATCGTCACATCGGCCAAGAGCGACGAAGAGGCGAGGCAGCTGTTGACCCTGTTCGGGATGCCCTTCGCCCGTCCGGCATAGGAAAATAGGTAAATAGGAAGGGATAGAGTAGCGTGGCCCGAGAAGCCAAGATAGCCAAGTGGCGAAAGCCCCCGAAATACCGGGCGCAGTTCCGCAACCGGTGCAACCTCTGCGGTCGGCCCAGGGGATACATAAGGCACTTCGGCCTGTGCCGGATCTGCTTCAGAGAGTTGGCCCTGCAGGGCAAGCTGCCCGGGGTCAGAAAGTCGAGTTGGTAGGCTGAGATCATGGGAGCAGTTACGGACCCCATAGCCGACATGTTGACCCGGATAAGGAACGCGCTGGCCGTGGAGCACAATACGGTCTCCATGCCCGCGTCCGGGACCAAGAGCTCCATAGCCGGGATCCTCAAGGCCGAGGGATTCATCGGCGATTTCGAAGTGGTCAAGGGGAAGCCCCAGGACACGCTGCGCATTCTCCTGAAGTACGAAGATGAGGGCCAGCCCACCATCCGGGGCCTGAAGCGGATCAGCAAGCCCGGGCTCCGGGTCTACATAGGAAAGGGCGAGATACCGAGGGTCTACGGGGGAGTCGGGATAACGGTGATGTCCACTTCCAAGGGGATGATGACCGGGTCCCGGGCCTGGAGGGAGAAGGTCGGGGGCGAGCTCATGTGCCAGGTCTGGTAGGGCCTGCCTATACATAAGCGAACAAGTAGAGACCATGTCCAGAATTGGAAAACAGCCGATAGCCATACCGTCCGGCGTGGAAGTGGCGATGAAGAACAGCCACATCACCGTCAAGGGGCCCCGCGGCGAACTCTCTTACACCCACCACCCCGACCTTACCGTGTCCCGGGACAACGGCCAGCTAACGGTGACGAGGCCCAGCGACCAGCGGGAGCACAGGTCCTTGCACGGGCTGACCCGCACGCTGATAGCCAACATGGTGCACGGCGTGAGCGAGGGGTTCACGAAGAGCTTGACCCTGGTGGGAGTCGGGTACCGGGCGCAGATGGACGGCGAAAAGTTGGTTCTGCAGGTGGGGTTTTCCCACCGGGTGGAGGTCGTTGCGCCGGAGGGGATAACGCTGAGCGTGGAAGGGAACGACCGGATAATAGTCGGGGGGATAGACAAGCAGCTGGTCGGGCAGACGGCCGCGAAGATCCGCCGCATCCGGCCCCCGGACGCCTACAAGGGTAAGGGGGTCCGCTACACCAACGAACAGGTGCGGCTGAAGCCCGGCAAGCGGGCCGCGACCAGCTAGGGTTATATAAGAATGGCAAAGTTGGACCGAAGACAGGCCAGGCTGCGCCGACGGCGCAGGATCAGGAAGAACCTGTCCGGCACCCCGGACAAGCCTCGGCTTTCTATTTTTCGCAGCCTGAACCACATCTACGCCCAGGTCATCGACGATGACGGTGGGGTGACCATCGCCGCGGCTTCCAGCATCGAGGAATCGGTGTCCAAGGAGTCGAAGGGGAAGGCAAAGAAGGAAGTGGCGGGGCTGGTCGGGGGGCTGGTGGCGTCCCGGGCCACGGAGAAGGGCGTAAAGACGGTGGTCTTCGACCGGGGCGGCTACCGCTACTTCGGCAGGGTGCAGTCCCTGGCCGAGGGGGCCCGGAAGGGCGGGTTGGAGTTTTGATGGCTAGAAACCGACAGGAAAAGATAGACTCCCGCAACCTGGACCTCACCGAGCGGGTGGTCCACATCAACCGGGTGGCCAAGGTGGTCAAGGGCGGCAGGAGGTTCAGGTTCACAGCCATGGTGGTGGTGGGAGACGGCAACGGGCACGCGGGCGTGGGCCTGGGCAAGGCCGGAAGCGTGCCGGACGCCGTGCGGAAGGGCAACACCATAGCCCAGAAGAGCATGGTAAAGGTGCTGCTCAAGGACACCACCATCCCCCACGAGATCGTGAGCAAGTACGGCGGGGCCAAGGTGGTGCTGCGGCCCGCGGGCCCCGGCACGGGCGTGATCGCCGGCGGCGGCGTCAGGGCGGTGCT
>JAAXHX010000060.1 GCA_012270635.1 Dehalococcoidia bacterium
ATAGAGCGATGAGAAGGGCCAGGACTGCGGTCAACAGTCCCGGTTGCTGGAGGGCGGCGCTGCTCGGGGCCGGGAACCGGACGCCGCCGGTGTGCGTTCCCTCGAAGCGGGACATGGGGACTACTGTCCGGCCTGTTCGGAGAGGAGACGCAAGTAGTGGATCACCGCCCACCTGTCCTCGTAGGAGAGGAGGTGGCGGAAGGCAGGCATGTTGCCGAGGCCGTCCGTGATTATCCAGAAGGCCAGGCCGTCGGAGCTGCCGTCGGGGGTGATTGATCCCGCCTCGGCGAAGTTGGCGGGGGGCTTGATGCCCATGGATGTGAAGGTCACGGATATGAAGCTGTCGCTGGCGCCGGAGAACCCGTGGCACATGGAGCAGTTGCGGGAGAACACCTGCTGACCGCGGACCATGTTGTCGGAGGTAGGCTCAACCGGGTTTGGCATAGTCAGCGCTTCGACCTGGGACGCGGGCTCGGCGGGACGCAGGGGCATCGACTCATGGGTGAAGGGGACTGCGCCCTCGGCGGGCATAAGGCGCGGCGGCTCCTGGGAGCGGTAGGACTGCTGGTAGTGCATCTCAGTGAACACGTCCACGGGGTAAGTGCCCGTGGAGCAGGCCAGGGCCACGGTCCCGAGTATGACCAGCAGCAGGGGCCACTTGAGGCCCGATTTTCTCATTGCAGCTAACGCTCTCATGCCTGGATGTTCAATTACTCCCGAATCGAGAGATGATCCTGGAACCGATCTCCTGCATCATCGCCCTTTTGTCTTCAATCGTGTAGATGAGCGGCATCAGCCCTGCCAGGCCGCGACTTCTGAGGTCTTCGATGCGCTCGCAGACCTCGTCTTCGCTGCCCACCAGGAGGTAGTAGTCGATTAGTCTCCAGGTCACGGGCCTGGACTGGGGTGAGTCGACCTTCTCGTGCTGATGCTCGTCGAAAACCTCGTTGATACGGTCCCCGACCTGGATGAGCTCGTCGACCAGCCCCGGGTCCTTCTCTTCGAGACGGTCCCGCAGGGCCACCATGTCCGGGTGACTGCTCCTCCACATGGGGAACGCCCGCCTGAGCTTGGAGGCCACTTGGGGGGCCACCTCCCGACGGGCCCTTTCGCGGTCGTCGGTGACGTATACGATGGTCGAGGGGATTATCTTGATCCTGGACGGGTCCCGGCCGGCCTTCAGGGCCGAACGTTCGATTAGAGACTTCCTCCATTCGAACACCTCGGGATGGACGCTCTGGACGTATACGCCGTCGGCGAATTCCCCGGCGATTTCGTGGCTCCTGGGCCCATCGACGGCGATGTACATCGGCACAGAGCGGCGTATCCATTCCGAATGGGTCTTCCCACCCTTGAACTCCGCCTCTTCGCCCGCCATGAACCTTTTGATGAACAGGGCGGCTTCCCGCAATTCGCGCATGGGCCTGGGCTTGAGGCCCATGCTCATTACGGCGCTGCCCCCGGCCCCGATCCCGACGAAGGCCCGGCCCCCGGACAGCTCGTCGACGGTGGCAGTGGCGTTGGCTATGACGGCGGGGTGGTAGGTGTAAGGCGTGACGATGCCCGGCCCCATGGATATCCTGGTAGTGCTCTGGGCTGCCATGGCCATGTTCAAAAACACGTCCCGGTTCAGGGGCGGCTGGTCGGGGAAGTTCACGTGGGTAAATCCGGCGTCCTCGGCGAGGCGCGTCAAGGGGCCGATCTCGTGGATCGTCTCGCTCCGGCCCATGCCAACGTGAAATTCCATGCTACCTCAGCCGACGCTCCCCTGCGTCACACACCTACGGGTTCGCCTTCCTTGATGGACTCGGCGCCCGCGTCTTTCAGCACGTTCTCGGCCACGGGGATCCGGTCCTCGGGGGCGGTTACCAGGACGCCCACGTATCCTTCCATGATGCGCTCGTCATAGAGGCCCAGCTTGGTCCTCGGGAGTCGGGACTCGAAGATTATGCCGAGAACCGTGAATATGATGGCCCCGAGCATGGTGCCTTCGTAGGTGATGATGGCCATGGGGGGTATGGAAAGGATCGGCTTGCCGCCCGTGACGAGGGGGTAGGAGACCTGGGTGGCGGTGGTGAGAAGGATGGCCACCGTAAACCCGATGGCGGCCCCGATGAAGGGGAATACGTACAGCCGGTGGGAGGACTTCTTCTCGCCGAAGGCGCCCTCGGGGTACGGGGTGCCCGACATAATCTCGAACTCCTTGTCGTCGAACGAATTCGACTGAAGGCCCTCCACGGCGTCGGCGGCCTTGTCGGCGTCGGGGAAGACCCCCAACACGCTCTTCTTAGGTACGAATGTGGTCATGGTTTCACCCTACTCTTCCCTGACGATGGACGGCACGTTCCGCCTGCCGACCCTGGTGGTGGCCTCCAATACCTTCCCCTCCTTCTGGTCGAACAGGGGGATGAGAGGGAAGACCTTGGAGAACAGCAGCACCATCATGGCGACAAACGCGAAGGACCCTACAACTAGCAATATCTCAACTACGCTCGGCCTGTAGTTGGCCCAGACGAAAGTGAACTCCTGTTTCCGCATGAGGCCCGGGATGATGATCAAGAACCTTTCGAGCCACATGCCGATGTTGACGAGGATGGAGGTGAGGAACATCAGCAGGATGTTGCGTCTCACTCCCCTGAACAGCCACATGGGGATGGGTATGAAGTAGGAGGTCACCAGGAATATGACGAACATGAAGTTCCACGGCCACTCGTAGAGGAGCATGTTTCTGAGCGTGACCTCGGAGGCTTCCTGGCTGTACAGGCCGAAGAGGAACTCCAGGATGAAGAAGTAGAACCAGGCCGTGCCCACGACGACGAGCAGGCGCGCCAGCCCGTCGAAGTGTTCGGGGCGTATGAACTTGTCCCATTTGAAGACCCAGCGGAGCAGGGCCATCATCGTGACGACGGCGGATACCCCCGAGTGCACAGCCCCGATCACGAAATATGGAGCCATCACCGTGGTGTGCCAGCTCGCGACGGATATGGCCATGCCGAAGTCCCAGGACACGATGCTGTGGACGGATACGAACACGGGCAGTATCAGGGCGGAGAGCAGGATGCCTGCGATGGCCTGGAGCCTCCACTGGCGGGGCGTGCCCCGGAACCCGAGGGCCAGGATGCCGTATATCTGCTTCCTCACACCCGTGCTCCGGTCCCGCATTACTGCCAGGTCCGGGATCAGGGCTATGAAAACGAACAGGGTTGCGCCTGTCAGATAGGTGAATATGGCGCTGGGGTCCCACACCAGGGGAGACCGGACGTTGGGCCAAATGCCCCGGGCGAAGTCGTAGGGGAAGATCCAGTAGGCAATGCGCCAGGGCCGGCCGGCGTGCATCAGTGGGAAGAGGGCCGCGGTCATCAGGGAGAAGATGGTGAGGACCTCCGCGGCGCGGGTCACGGGCCGACGCCATTCCGCCTGGCTGAGCCGGAGGATCGAGGAGATCATCACCCCAGCGTGGCTGATGCCGACCCAGAAGACGAAGTTGGCGATGAAGAATCCCCACATCACAGGCCGGTTGAGGCCCGTGACGCCCAGGCCCTGGTTTATCATCCACCCCAACGCTCCGCCCGCGGTGGCCACTATCAGGGCCAGAACAGCGACGGTCAGGAACCACCACTTGGGGTGGGTCTCGACGCTGCTCAGGAGTTCTCGATTTATTTCGGAATCGGGAACGGGGACTCGTTCTTGCATTAAGGGTCTCCGCTAGCCTCTTTGCGTTGGGTCGTCATTCGGGCTTGGCCAGTACCAGGTACCTTCGTTTCAGAATGGTCTTGACCGAACTGAGCAAGTAGCCTTCCTTGGTTTCCCAGATGGAAATGACCGGGATGAGCTTGGTGGCAATCAGATAGGCGAAGACGGGAACGGCCAGCCCCCCGATGATGACCATGATGTCGGTGTAGTCCGGCCAGTTGGTCATGAAGAAGTGGGGGATGTCGGGGCCGGTGGCGGGGAAGGTCGTGTTGACGAAGTCGGACTCGTGGTGGAGGGCGGCGGCCAACTCCTCATCGGTGAAGGAGTAGGAGGCAACGTAGAGGCGCAACTTGTCGAAGAAGACGCCGCAGATGATGACCGCCGAGGCTATGGTCGGGCCCCCGGGGGTCTTGCGCACCCAGTTCCACATGAGGATCAGGAAGGGCACGACGAAGCTCAGGAACACGGCCAGGTAGAAAGCAAACCGGTAAGGCCCGATCATGATCAGCTGGAGGACGTTCTCCTCGACGGGCTTGCGGCCATACCAGAAGGTTATGAAACCGGCGAACCAGAAGTATATCCAGAGCATGGTGAAGGCGATGAGGAGCTTGCTCATGGCCCAGAAGGCTTCCATGTAGATGTACTGCTTATGGCCGCCGAAGTGTCGCACCAGGTAGAGGGTGAGCATGGTGGTCGCGACACCCGCCTGGAGACAGGTGAGGGCCTGAAAAGCGGGGAATATGGCGTCGAGCCAACCCGGAACCAGGGACATCGAGAAATCGGAGGAGATGATGAATACGACCCCGATGAGAAAGATCCAGTAGAGGCTGCCGAGGACGATCTGGCCGCCCTTGAGTATGGTCCACTGCAGGGGGGTGCCCTTCCAGCCCCTGGACATGACCCGGGCAAGCATGCCCCGGACCCCGCCGTACCGACGCCCGTAAAGGGCCAGGTCGGGGACGGAGGAGGCCCAGAGAAGGGCCAGCCCGTTGAGGACCAGGAAGATCATGGCGAGGGCGTCGAGGAGGCGGGGAGCGCCCCAGGGCCATTCGAACCAGATGGTGTTGCGGCCCTGGGCCTCGGGTATGGTCCACAAGAGAGGAATGAATATCAGCAGGTTGAAGACGCCGACGATGGCGAAGAGCTCGGAGACCCGGGCCAGGGGACGACGCCAGTGGGTCCGGGCCAGCCGCATGGTAATGGACACCAGGAGGGCGCTCTGGCAGGTGGTGAACAGGAAGGCAAATATGGCAGCGTAGTAACCCCAGTCCCTGCGGTCGTCGAAGCCGTCAAGGGCCTTGATTATGAATCCGACGACTCCCACGGCCACCAGAACGCCGAATATGGGCGCCGCGGTCCTGAACCTCCGGCCCAGGTCGTTGGTCTGGGAGAGGACGTCCTCGTTGATCTGCCGAGACGTCGGCGGTGGAGCTTCGACTAGAGAGTGGAGCTCTTCGTGTTCGCCGTCAGCCATCACGCTCCACTTTCTTGAGATAAATGACGTTGGGTTCCGTGCCCAAGGTTTCCAGGAGCTTGTAGTGCCTGTCACTCTTGGCCAGCTTGGAGACGCGGCTCTCGGGGTCCTTCAGATTTCCGAACACCAGGGCGTCGGTGGGGCAGGTCTGGGCGCATGCGGGCTGGAGTTCGCCATCTCTCAGTTCGCGGCCCTCGTTCTTGAGGTCGCGCTCCGTGCGCCGGATGCGCTGGATGCAGAAGGAGCACTTTTCCATCAGCCCCCGCGTGCGGACGGTGACGTCCGGGTTCAGTTGATTTTCCAGGGACTCGGGCCATTCGGGCTCCCAGAAATTGAAGAAGCGCACCTGGTAGGGGTCGTTGTTGGCGCAGTACCGGGTGCCGACACACCTGTTGTAGACCTGCACGTTCATGCCCTGGTTGTTGTGGTAGGTGGCATATACGGGGCAGACGGGCTCGCAGGGCGCGTTTTCGCAGTGCTGGCACAGGACGGGCAGGAACCTGGCCTTCACGTTGGGGTATTCGCCCTCCCAGTAGCGCTCGATGCGGATCCACTCTATGGCGCGACCCTGATGGAAATGGTCCTCTTCATTCAGGGGGATATTGTTCTCGGCCTGGCATGCCACGACGCAGGCTTCGCAACCGGTGCACCGGTCGATGTCTATAACCATGCCCCACTTGAACTTGTTTAGGTCTGCCAAGGATTACCTCCCGGTCCGGCTAATGGGCGTCGCCCTTTCCATTTGCAATCTGAATGAGCTGGGTGGTTGCCGCGGGCAGAGCCTCGACTACGCCTTCGAATTTGGGCAGCGTCCTCTGCCTATCGGTCCTGGTGACTTTGACCCGCGTGGCGTTGTAGGCGAGAGCCCCCGTATTGGGGTCGGTCAGGGGCGCAAGAATCGACATAATGTTAATGCCCCTGTTCTCTGCGTAGCGGCCAAAGCCCGAGTGGCCCTGGGAAACGGGCACGCTAACCGTGCCTGGGGGCGTTCCTCGGTTGACATAAACCGGCGCTTCTATCGCCCCATACTGGGACCTGATCTCCACGATGTCGTTGGACTTCACCTCGAGCCGGGCGGCGTCTTCGCGGCTCAAGTCTACCCACGTGTCCCAGACCACGGTGGTAATGGGGTCGGGGGTGGCCTGGAGCCAGGGTAGGTGGGCCAGCCTGCCGTCCAGCATGGAGTTGGTCTGGTAGACGATGAGGTTCATGCCCTCTTCATGTGGGGCGTTTTGAAATACCGGAGCGTTGATGTCGGTGGGGAGTGGCTGGGGGTCGGTCTTCGAGTTGGGCCTCGAGTTCAGGTCGTACCAGACGCCCCGCTGGAGCAGGCCGTTCCAAAAGGCCTCGAAGCTGCCTTCCACCGTCAGGTTGCCGCGATTGAGGGCAAATATCTCCTGGGCGCTTTCCTGTACCACGTCCTTGAAGCCGGCCCAGGGCAGAGCGGAGGCGACGGAACCGCCGAGCCTGCCAGCGATGCCGATCAGGGCGTCCCCAAAGGGGCGGGTGTCGTGGAATGGGGCCACCACGGGCTGCTGGAAGGTGACCATTTCATAGCCGGGGCCCGGGTCCGGCACGTCGTCGCCCCAGGACTCCAGGTAGGTGCTGTCGGGGAGGATTAGGTCGGCGAAGGCGGTGGTGTCATCCATGAAGCTGGAGAAGCTTACGACGTGGGGCGTCTTGGCGATTGCCTCGCGGAAGCCCAAGTCCTCGGGCAGGCCGTGGACCGGGTCAACGTTTCTGACCATTAGGAGATCCACGTTCCCCATGTCGTTGGCGACGTTCTGCCAGTCCCTGAAGGCGGAATCCGGCAGTCCGGCGCCGGCCCCCGGCGACAGGGGTGGAGGGTTGAAGTGGAGGCCGCCGTCCACGCCCAGATTCCCTACGAGCACGTTGAGCGAATATATTGCCGCCAGGTTGTAAACGCCGTTGGTATGGGCGCCTGCAGAGCCGCCGCCGATGGCGAGGCCGGGCTGCTCGTGGGCGAAACGCCGGGCCAGGTAGATGACGTCATGCTCCGAGACCCCGGTCATCTCGGCGGTGAGGTTGGGGGCGTAGGCGGCCAGGGCGTCGAAGCCCCGACCCCCGGTCATGGCGTCGGCGGCATCCTTGTCGCCGAGCTCTTCCCTGATGATAACGTAGGCCATGCTGAGTGCCAGTACACCCTCCATGCCCGGCTTGACGGGGACCCACTTGTCGGCGTTGGCGGCGGTCATGGAGAACCGGCTGTCGACCTGGACGAAAGTGCCGCGCTCTCTATGGTCGCCCTGCCGGAAGTGGCCGTAGCCGCGGCTGTACCGGACGGTGGAAAGCCAGGTCTCCAGCACGTCGGCCCCGAAGCTGAGGAGGAAGTGGGTGTTCTCCAGGTCGAACTCCGGCAACTGCTCCTGCCCGAATACCTGGCTCATGGCCGCCTTCAGGTTGGTGGAGCGCTCCAGGGCCTCGAAGGAGCGGTGTCGGATGCCGAGGGCTTCGACAAACCGCTTGGTGACCATGGCAAGCCGGCCTCTGAGAGGATCGGTGGCCAGGACGACCCGGTCGGGTTGGGCGTTTTGGATGAGGGGCAGTACCTCTGCCTCGGCGTCATTCCAGGAGATCCGCTCGTACTGGCCGGAGCCTCGGGGCCCCGATCGGCGCATGGGGCCGGGGATCCTGTCGGGGTGATAAAGGGCCTGGACCCCGGCCTGGCCCCTCACGCAGAGCTTGCCTCGGCTGAGGGGATGGTTGGGGTTGCCCTCAATCTTCTTGGCCCGGCCTTCCATGACCCGAACGATGTTGCCGCACCCTGCGGGGCACTGCCTACAGGCGCTGGCGAACCAGGTGTCGGTCCCGGTGACCAGGTCCTCGGGGAGGTTGACGGGACTCTCGACCAGGTTCTCTTCCTCGTCGAAGCCGCAGGCCTTGAAGATGACTGCGCCCAGGGATGAGATACCGGCGATCTTTAGGAATTGTCTTCGGCTAACTGGCAATTTTTCTTAACGCTCTCGGTGTATTTTCAAGCCTAGTAGTGACAGGTGAGGCAGTCCGTGGGGGCGTTGTTCTCCCGGTGACAGTCCACGCAGTCTCCCATCTTCAGGTCTCGAACCTGCTCAACGACCTTCATGCCGCCGACGTCTCCGTGACAGGTGGAGCAGTTGATGCCGGCGTTGATATGAGCCTCGTGGAGGAATTGGACGTGGTCGGGGAGACGGTGCACCCGCTTCCACTGGATGGGCTCGTCGTTCTCGAAGTGATACCTAAGGAGCTCGAGCTCCTCGCTCTGGGGGAGGATGAATTGCTCCTCGCCCAGGTCCTTGTGGCAGAAGAGGCACTGCTCGACGGGGGGGATTCCGGCGGACCCGCTGGAATCGACAGTGCGGTGACAGAACATGCACTCGATGCCGACCTTCTCCACGTGGACGTCGTGGGGGAAGTCGATGGGCTGCTCGGGGGCCGCGCCCATGCCGAACACCTGGAACGGCTCCGAGAATACGGCCTTCGTCAAGAACACCGCCGTCAAGACCAGGATGACTCCAACACCGAGACCGACAATCGGCACGAGTATTTTGACCGGGGTGGGCATCTGTTAACTGTGGGGATTCCAGTTAATCTTCACGAATGGTTATTGCCACCAGCGGGAATAGACCTCTCCAAAGGAGCGGTCCGCGTTGACGGCCACAAAGGCCAGGTAGGATATGACTCCGAGGAGGGCGGCGAAGGCGATGACGTAGAAGACGGGGCGGGCCTTGGTCAGGTCTTCGGGCAGGTGGCCCGATCTAATGAGGGAGGGAATCAGGGCGTGGGCGGTGAGCATCGAAAAGGCGAAGACTATCATCAGGCCGGGTACGAAAAGAAGGGCTAAGAGGAACTCACCGATGTCTGCCCAGTCTTGCCTTGTGATGAAATTAGGGTCCAATACTGCCCCCGGCTCCGTTTGAAAAACTTTGTGAAGAGTTTATCAGGGCGAAGATTATCACGCCGAAAATGAGATTGCAAGGGGTTTTTGAACGAGGTCTGAAATGGCGGGTCGTGGAGGATTGCGAGGGTCTCGACTCCCTGGGGGGCGCCCGGACTCCTTGGAATGCACCGGACCGGCACGACCCCCGTTGCATGACTCGACGAGAGGCTATAATATGCGGCGCAACAAGCCCCGACCCTTCGAGGCGGGTGCAAACCAGGAGCAGGCATTGAGCGCCACAATCAATAAGTCAGAAACCGATAGGTCAGAGACCGAGGGCAGCCATAGAAGGAAGGTCATAGGGCTGGGGATAGCCTTGGGCGGCCTGGCCGTTCTTGGAAGCACGGCGGGGGCCCTGGGCTTTCTCGGGCGCTCCACGAAGGACCGGCTTTTCGTATTTCGGAGCCGGAAAGACAGAAGTGTAATCGGAGAGGACTCGATCTTCTACCCTCGGGACGAGGCGGTGCGCCGTAAGCTCTCCGAGTCCGGGGGTGCCGACCGGGTCTAGCCCGACACCGTCATTCCTGCCCTGATAGCTATAGAATCCAAGAAAAGCGCCGGCGTATTGCGCCGGCGCTTTTCTTATGCGTCGATGGGAGCGCTGGGCAGGTCTCGGGAAAATGAGGGGCAAAGACAAAGAGCCCGACTGGCGGAAATCGGGCTCTTTGTATAGGGGGGAGGAGGGATTAGAACAGGAGTCTGTATTCGAATTTGATCAGCCCGTGGCAAACCTCTTCCTGAAGATGGGCAGCCTGATGATCCCGGGGGTCAGACGCTCGTCCATCTTGTCTATCGCATCGGCTATGCCCACCCGCATGCCCTCGTACAGAGTTCGGGCGCGGGTTCGGAACTCGTCTATGTGGACCCGAAGGAGCCGGGAGGCCTGGGTGGCCTCCCTCACCTTCAACCCGTCCCTGACCCACAGGGTTTGCACGTCGCTGGACAGGCCCAGGCGGCTCAGCAGGCCCTTGACACCCCTCACTGGCCACTGCTGGGAGGTGAGGTACCCGTAGGCCTTGGCTTCCTGCATTCCCAGCGTCGAGGCCAGGGTCCAGGGGTCCTGGCGGTAGCAGTCCCGGAAGTACCGGACTATCACGTCTTCAAGGGAGGAGTAGCCGTGGGTGATGCACTGGAAGAGCTCCGAAGAGATGCCTCTGCCCGGGCAGTGCGGCACCTTCTTCGTCACCCAGACGCCGCTAGTTTCCTTACGGCCGGCCATGAAAGTCGACGTGCCGATGGCGATCATGTCCCGCCTCTCCAGCTCGATTAGGCTCGAAAGCAGGAGGGTGACGGCGGCGTGGCCCGGGCCTCGCTTCTCGGCCTTCCTCTCCGGCTTGGCAGCCAAATCCGCGTTGGGGGAGGCATGTTTCAGGGAGGGATAGCAGAGGGCCAGGGCGGGCCGCTCGAATGCTATCTTCGCCACCGGGTCCAACTGGATGTTCGGGTTTAGGAAAGTCTCTTGCAATGCCACGGTTTTTCCTACCTTAGTTTGGGTATCGGGCCGCTATACCCGACCGGGCGTCTCCATTCCGTTTTAGTCCGGTCTCCTGTCCAGGGCCGTCTAAAAATCGTCGTCCCATTCGAACTGGGAGGACCTCTTCCTTCTCTTCTTGCTCCGATTCATGACGCCGGGCGCCTTCACCCTCATCTCGAAGCCCGGGAACAGGCTCTTGAACTTGCCGGGGAAGGAGTTGAAGCCCCGGTCCTGCCGAAGGCCGGTGGCTATCAGGGTGAGCTTCACCATGTCGCCCAGGGTGGGGTCGATGGACATGCCGAAGAAGATGCTGGCGTCCTTGTGGACGGCGCTGTTTATCAGCTCGCCGGCGGCGTTGACCCCACCGAGGGTGAGGTCGTCGCCGCCCTTGACGGAGAACAGGACACCCCTGGCGCCCTTTATGGAGAGGTTGAGCAGAGGGTTGGTGACCGCCTGTCGGGCGGCCTCCAGGGCGCCCATGCTACCCCGGCCAAGCCCCATGGCCATGAGAGCGCCGCCGGGGTTGGCCATAATGGTCTGCACGTCGGCGAAGTCCACGTTGATCTCGCCGGGCACGTTGATCAGCTCGGAGACGCTGACGATGCCCTGGCTTACGACTTCGTCGGCGGTCTGGAAGGCCTCGGTCATTCCGGCCTCGTGGTCCACGTACTGGAGGAGCCGGTCGTTGTGGATGACGATGAGGTTGTCCACGTGCCGACGGAGCCGGGCGACACCGGCGATGGCCTGGCTGAGCCTGCGGGACCCTTCGAAGCTGAAGGGAGTGGTGACCACACCGACCACCAATGCCCCCATCTGCTTGGCCAGCTCGGCCACGTAGGGCGCTGCGCCGGTCCCGGTGCCTCCACCCATGCCGGCTGTGAGGAATACCAGCTCGGCGTTCTTGAGGGCCTTCTTTATAAGAGTGGAAGACTCCTCTGCCGCTTTCTCTCCAATGTCGAATTCTCCCCCGGCGCCCCAGCCGTGAGTGATGTTCTCACCAATCTGGAGGACCGTTGCACCGTGAGTCACCGATTCAAGGGACTTGATGTCGGTGTTCACGACGACGAACTCGACGCCCGGGACGTTGTGGGCCAACATGCGGCGGACACAGTTGCATCCACCTCCGCCGACGCCGACGACCTTGATCCGGGCCGGGGCCCTCTCCACCGACAATCTGGATATCGGCCTGCTGGTCAACAATTGCTCTACTACCATGTTTTCAACCCTCCTCTCAATTAACTGTCTGGGTCTCGCTTTCGGGGCCGTGCCCTCGGGAGGCGGACCCCCTGATGGCATATTGCCCTAGGTGTTTGACCCCGAAAGGTCGTCGCATGTCCTGACCACGGATGCAATTTAGGCAATATGGGCGGAATTCTACTCTTGGGAATCCCACCTTCCTAGCAAAGGCAAAATGCCGCTGCGCTAAGGAAAATGCCAATCCAGACATTGCCTTAAGGGCCCGAATGGCACATGTTGCCTTAAACGCCTTGGATTGCTATTATGGCCTGAACATACCTGTGTGCCGGACAAGGCATATAAGGGACAACGGCATGGCTGAGGCAGACAACGGCAAAAGACGGCCACCCTATCCCCCTTACTCCCAGTGGCAGCGGTTGCTGAAGATGCTCAGGGATGACTTTGCTCGGCAGCTGCTGCCCAGCCGGATAGACGGCAGCTACCTCAAGAAGTTGAAAGTCAACCCGTCGGCGGAGTCCAACCTGCAGTCGGCGCTGGCATTTCTCGGTCTGGTGGATGGGCAGAGACAACCCACAGATGCCTTGAAGGAGTTGCTGTCGCGGGAAGGCGATGAAGCGAAGGGAATCCTGCGAAAGATAGTGGAGAAGTCCTACAAGCCGGTGCTAGACGGCCTGCTGCCCCTCACGGCGACACCGGACCACCTTGCTGAAAAATTCAAGCGGGGTGGGGCCCAGGACGAAGTGGGGCGCAAGGGTGTGACATTCTACGTCCGTATTGCCAAAGAAGCGGGTATAGCGCTATCGGCGCAATTCAAGACGCGGGAGAGGCAACCCGTGACCCGGACCCCCAGGAAGCGACCGCCCCCGTCTAGCCCTCTCTCCGCGGCTGCACTGGAGATCCGGGCCCTCGAGCCCACTAGGGCGCAGGTCGATACATCCCCTACCTCCGACATGATGACCCAGCTTCTGGCCAAGTTCCCGGACTTCGATCCCAGCTGGGATGAGCAACAGGTGCACTTGTGGCGCGGGAGCCTGGCGTTTCTCATGGCGGAGGTGCGCAGCCACCCTCGCACCCCGCAAGACGGCCCGCCTCGGTCTCCGTAGCCCGCTAGGGCTATGGAAGCACTCCGTCAAGCCCCTCTCCTTCCGGGAAACGGACTTTGCCCTTATCCATACCCGTTCCGGTTACGGGGTGTCGAAGCGGGGCGCCATCTTATTCCCAAGGGGCGCGTCGGCGCGATGCTATAATTCGAAGAGGGACCGCAGC
>JAAXHX010000061.1 GCA_012270635.1 Dehalococcoidia bacterium
TGAGGGACGAGCTAATCGGCGTGGACCACCTGCTGGTGGCGGCGGTCGAAGAGCGGGAGGGAGACACCCCGGTAATCTTCAAGGAGTTCGGGGTGGAGAAAGAAAAGGTGTACCAGGCGCTGCAGGAGATCCGGGGAACGCATCGGGTAACGGACCCGAGGGCGGAGAGCCGGTACCAGTCCTTGCAGAAGTACAGCACGGACCTTACGGCCCTGGCGCAGCAAGGGAAGCTGGACCCGGTCATCGGGCGGGAGGCGGAGATCAGGCGGGTGATCCAGATCCTGACCCGGAGAACGAAGAACAACCCGGTGATCATAGGGGAGGCGGGAGTCGGGAAGACGGCCATCGCCGAGGGGCTGGCCGAGCGAATAATAGCGGACGACGTGCCGGACTCGGTGAAGGGGCGGAAGGTGATTTCGCTGGACATGGGGTCGATGGTGGCGGGAAGCAAGTTCAGGGGGGAGTTCGAGGAGCGGCTGAAGGCGGTGATGGACGAAATTCGCAAGGCGGAGGGAGAGATCATCCTGTTCATGGATGAGATACACCAGGTGGTCGGGGCGGGGGCGGCGGAGGGGGCGATAGATGCGAGCACGATGCTGAAGCCGGCGCTGGCGAGGGGCGAGCTGCAATGTGTCGGGGCGACCACCTTGGACGAGTACCGGAAGCACATAGAGAAGGACGCAGCCTTGGAACGGCGCTTTCAGCCGGTGTACGTGGAAGAGCCCTCGATAGAGGACACGATAGAGATCCTGCGGGGGCTGAGGCCGAGATACGAGGCGCACCACAAGATCATCATTGCGGACTCGGCGCTTTCTGCAGCGGCCAGGCTGAGCCAGCGGTACGTTTCCGACCGCTTCCTGCCGGACAAGGCCATCGACCTGATCGATGAGGCGTCGAGCAAGCTGAGGATAGACATGGAAGGGGCGCCCTCCGAGCTCAAGGAGATGGAGAAAGAGGTGCAGCACCTGAGAGACCAGGAGGAGAGCGCCTCGCAGCGAGACGACTTTCAGCGCGCGGCGGAGCTGAAAGCCGAGCGTCTGGCCCTGGAAGAGAGATGCGGCAGGTCCAGGGCGGAGTGGCTGCGCCGTGAGAAGCTGGACGGGACCGTGGATGAGGAGGACATAGCCGATACGGTGGCGCTGATGACGGGGATACCCGTGACCCGAATGCTGGAGGGCGAAGCCGATCGGCTGCTACACATGGAGAAGAGGCTGGGGGAGAGGGTGATCGGGCAGCAGGAGGCGATAGAGGCGGTGTCGGAGGCGATACGGAGGGCGCGTGCGGGGTTGAAGGACCCCAAGCGGCCCATCGGGAGCTTCATATTCCTCGGGCCCACGGGGGTGGGGAAGACGGAGCTGGCGCGGGGGTTGACGGAATACCTGTTCGACGATGAGGACGCGATGGTCCGCATCGATATGTCGGAGTACATGGACAAGCACACGGTGTCACGAATGATCGGGGCTCCGCCGGGCTACGTCGGCTTCGACGAGGGGGGGCAGCTGACGGAAGCGGTGCGGAGACGGCCCTACCGGGTGCTGCTGTTCGACGAGATAGAGAAAGCCCATCCGGACGTGTTCAACGTGCTGCTGCAGCTGCTGGAAGACGGGCGTCTGACCGATGGGCAGGGCCGGACGGTGAACTTCGCGAACACGGTGATCATAATGACCAGCAACCTGGGCACTTCCCGGCCGCAGGAGGACCCCGTGGGGTTTCTGAAGATCAATTCCAACGGCGTGGACGACGAAGAGATCAAGCGGAACGTGGAGCGGTCTCTGCGGCAGGCGTTCAGGCCCGAGTTCCTGAACCGGATCGACGAAATCGTGGTATTCAAGTCGCTGGGCCAGGAGGAGATAGTACGGATAGTGGACCTGCTGGTGGAGGAGGTGCAGGAACGGTTGTCGGACCGGGGCATCGGCATAGAGTTGACGCAGCGAGCGAAGGAGTGGATAGCCAAGAAGGGTTTCGACCCGGCGTTCGGGGCGCGGCCACTGCGCAGGACGGTGCAACGATACGTGGAGACTCCGCTGGCCCGTAAGGTGCTGTCGGGTGAGATTGGGGACGGGGGCCAGGTCAGAATCGACGAAAGCGAAGGCGAAATCGTGTTGGACGTGGCCTCGGTCCAAGCGGAGATGGTGGTGTAACGCCGTCCTTAGGGGAGGAGGCAAGAGGCCCGGCGGTTGACTGCGCCGCCGGGCCCCTTATTTGTCTGTGTTATCATCGATGAGTTGTGCCCTTTCCGCCACAGGTACAGGAGAGCATGAAGAGATGACTCCCAGCAACGATCCGTCGCAGGTGTACCGCTCCCTTGGGGTCAGGCCGATCATCAATGCCGCCGGCACGACGACGCTGTTCGGCGGGACGAAGACGAGGCCGGAGGCGCTGGAAGAGATGGCCCGTGCGGCGAGAGTGCTGGTCAACCTGGACGAACTGAACGTGCAGGCGGGGAAGGTGATAGCGGAGCTGACGGGCGCCGAGGCGGGCCTGGTGACCAACGGCGCGGCGGCGGGGCTGGCGCTCCAGGCGGCGGCGTGCATCGCCGGGTCGGACAAGGAGAAGATGGCGCGCCTGCCGGACACCGAGGGGATGAAGAACGAGATCATCATCCAGCGGTGTCACCGGTTCCCCTACGACCAGGCGTACCGGTTGGCCGGGGCTCGCCTGGTGGAGGTGGGCGACGGTCGACGCTGCGCTCCGTGGCAGCTGGAGGC
>JAAXHX010000062.1 GCA_012270635.1 Dehalococcoidia bacterium
CGGCTCCACACGGAGTTCATAGACCTCGTCTACCGAGCCCTCCACGACCTCTCAGAATCGCCGAGGCCCAGCTTCGGGGACAACGCCCGGGGCCTTTCCGGCGTGGCCCTGGACATAGAGTTGAACCCCCTGGTCCAGAAGGTCCGGCGGAAGAGGCTCATCCGCACCACCGTCTACGAAAAGCGGGCGCGCATGATTCTTCGGGTGCTGGAGCGGCACGGGGGCCGGGACTTCGGGCCCGTCCGCCCGAGGGTCCTGTGGGGCCCCATCCTGCCCCAGGACCGGAGCCGACTGGTGCAGGACGAAGAGACCCTGGTCCGCTCGGGGATCCACAGCCGACGCCGGGCTATGTCCAATCTCGGCGTCGAGGACCCGGAAAGGGAACTCACCCTCGTCGGAGAGGAGGCCCCCACAGGGCCGTCTTCCCCTGCAGTGAGGGGTGACCAGCATTACCCGGCGCTTTAAGGTGCAAACTCTTATGCTTGGTGTTAGAATCGGCCCTCGAAGGACAGAGCCTACAAGGTTAACCCATGTCGGCATTATCCTTGGAGCTGGAGGTGAAGCACAATAATGCCGGAGCAACCCGCGGATACAGAGCCATTCGATCTGTATTCCGATCAATTTACGATTAGCATTACTCCCTACGGAGCCAACCTTTCATTCGGGGTTAATGCGGCCCATCCCGTTGCAACGAATCCCCAGCCGCCGAAGCATCTCGGTACGGTGCGTATGAGCAATGAACACCTGAAGGTAATGGTGTTTTTGTGCCGTCGCCAGATTTTGGAAGTAGAGAGAGGAAGTGCAATTAAAGCCGATGTTCCCAGAATAGTGTTGAATGGACTTCAGATAGCCCCTGAAGACTGGGAGACATTCTGGACCTAGACCTTAATAGGAGCCGAGCATGCTAACTTATATCAGCCCTTCCTTGAACGCAGCTACACTGAGCAAAGCCAGTACTGACTTACCGTCTCTGAACTCCCCTGCATCAAGCGATGTGAGTCTAAAAAAAGATGGCCCCTCTGAAACATCCGCCACATCGGATTATGATGAATCGCAGCTGTATTACTGGACCACCCAGTGGCAGGAAGCCGAGAAGCGAGCGAGAGCCGACATTCAATCTGGCCGTGTCACGAAACTGAATCGACTAGACGAAATCGAGACTCACTTCAAGGAAGTTGCCAAAGCATCACGGCAAAGCGCTGAAGAAAGAAATGACTTCCTGCAATAGGGAGATTGAAACAAATTCAACCTTTGACTCTGCTTTTGCAGAGAAACCGAAGAAAGTCCAAAAGAGGATTGTCAAGGCTATAAAGCTTCTTGCGGCAGACCCCAGGCACCCGTCCTTACAATGTCATCGCGTTAAAGGTGCCGAAGGTGTATGGGAAGCCTACGTTGACCGCAGAAAATATCGCATGACGTTCGAGTACAAAGAGAACGGAGATATCACTCTCCTAAATAACTGTACTCATTCAATTCTGCCGTAATCCCCTGTCCCCTAACTTAGTCCCAAGCCCCTTCCCGTCATTCCCGACCCCGATCGGGAATCCATTCCCAAGGCGGGGCCGCTCGTGCTGAGGCCCTAGTTTATCTTGAGCCTGTCAAAGGGAAGTATGAGCGGGGGGCCTATCAGTCACCACGAGTCAGCCGCTCATCCGCCCCCGGCGTGAGTCCCCAAAAAAGAGGGGTCGGCCCGCCTTAGGCGGGCCGGCCCCTCTGCGCCGGGTCTTTTGGATCTAGTGGCTAGGCTTCCTGCTCGACCACCGTCAACGACTCGTCGATGATGGACACGATCTCGTCCGCCTCTTCCCGAGTCAGGGTCAGGGGAGGCGCGAGGTACAGGTAGGGCTCCGTTCGGGTCAGCATGCCCCTGTTTTCCAGCTCCTGCACCAGCTTCTTCAGCTTCGGCGCACCCTTTTCGAACGGCTTGCCGGTGGCCTTGTCTTCCATCATCTCCACGGAGAGGAGTAGCCCGGTGCCGTGCACCTCGCTGACCATCGAATGCTCCTTCAGCGTCTCCAGCTGCCCCTTCAGGTAGGCGCCCGTCTCCGCCGAGTTCTGCACCAGGTTCTCCCGCTCTATGATATCCAGGTTGACCAGCGCCGCCGCCGCCCCCGCCGGGTGCCCCGAGTAGGTGTAGCCGTGGGTGAAGGTCTTGTCCGCATCTCCTATGAACGCATCGTAGACCTTGGGGGTTACCATGACTCCGCCCACGGGCTGGTATCCGCTGGTAACGCCCTTGGCGAAGGTCATCAGGTCGGCGGTGACGTTCCAGTGCTCCATGGCGAACATCTTGCCCGTCCGCCCGAAGCCCGTGATCACCTCGTCGGCCACCATCAGGACGCCGTACCTGTCACAGATCTCCCGCACCTTGGGCCAGTAGTCGTCGTCGGGGACCTTCATGCCCTTGGGCACGGAGATGGGCTCGGTGATGAAACCGGCGATGGTCTCGGGCCCCTCGAACTTGATCGTCTCCTCCACGTCCTCCGCCGTCTCCCCGACGAACTTGGTGTTGATGAGCATCGGGTCCCAGATGTCCCGGTGCACGACGGGTGAGCTGTTCATGCTCAGTGCGCCCATGCTAACCCCGTGGTACGAGCCCCGGCGCGCGATGAACTTGGTCCGTCGGGGCTCGCCGTTGTTCACGTGGTACTGCCGGATGATCTTCAGGGCCGTGTCCACCGCCTCCGAACCGCCACTGGCCAGGAACACCCGGTCCAGGTCTCCGGGAGCCAGCTCGGCCAGCTTCTCGGCCAGCCTGATGGTCGGCACTGCGGGGTACATGAAGGTGTTGGCGTAGTGCACCGCACTCAGCTGGTCCGCCACCGCTTCCGCAATCTCCGTGCGCCCGTGCCCCACGTTCACCAGGAACAACCCCCCGATCGCGTCGATGTAGGACTTCCCCTCACTGTCGGTCATGCGGATGCCGTCCCCCTCGACGATGACCTTCGGGCCACCCTTGCTCAGCAGGTCGTTATATTGGGTGAAGGGTATCCACAGGTGGTCTATTGCGGCCTGCTTGAGGTCGCCGAAATCCGCGTCGGCGTAGGTTTTGCCATTCGACTTCGCCATTTAGGTCCTCCTTGCACTGTCCATCCCCGGAACGATTGGGGGCATTATACACGGGCCGCCGTCTTCCCGCCCCCCGACCGGCTAGGCCCTCTCTGCTCCCGGCTCGGCGAACACTTCCCCCACTTGCAGGTCGATACCCTCCAACGTGCGGGAAGCCAATACGTCCCCAATGTCATACTCCCCCGTCACCCGGTAGGCGTCGCCTTCCAGGACCATCACCCGGACCGAGTGGGCCTCGGGGTCCGCTATCCAGTACTCGCCGACGCCGTGCCAGGCGTAGATGTCGCGCTTCCTCACCATGTCCCGGGCGCGGTCGGAGGGGGATATGACCTCGACGACCAGGTCGGGTGCGCCCTGGATGTTGTCTGCGCCCACTATGGACATGCGACCCTTGGACACGAAGACCAGGTCGGGTTGGGCTACGTTGGTGTCGGAGAGGACCACGTCTGTCGGGGCTATGAATACCCGCCCCAGCCCACCCTTATCCACGAAGTCACTAAGGAATCTGAACAGCTCGCCGCTGGCTATTTGATGGGCGATATTGGGCGCGGCTATCATGACCAGCTGACCGTCGAGAAGTTCGCAGCGTTCGTCGTCCGGGGCATTGCGGTAGTCCTCGTAAGTGAGAATTGCAGTATTGACGTTTGCCATTTCGACCCTCTTCCCCCGATCGGCCTGCTCCCAAGTTTACACTACCCCGTACCAAAAGCCCTTAGCCCCCCGAATGCGTGCATTCTACACCCCCCCCCAACCCGCGCCGACACGCTCCCGACGCTCGTGTCCCAGCGGGCATCCCAATGGACGCGGTGATTGACCTGCGCCCCTTGTCCTACTATCCTCTATCATCTACGGGCAAGGGACGGGGAAGAAGCGATACCCCCGGCATCAGTGCGTATATCCCGGATGTCCGGGTAGGGCCAATCTCCCACTGGCAGTTGGTGGGACGGGCATTTAACGAGACAAAGAGCGTTTACCAATCTTCGGGGAGGCCACTCATGAACGTAGAAGTGCAGAGGCAGGATGGGAACCTGATAGCCTTGGTGGAGGGCGCCGTAGACGGAAACAACGCCGCCCATTTCCAGAGCGTCCTCCAGGACGCAGTCCAGGAGGGCGATAATGCCATGGTCCTGGACATGGAGAAGCTGACTTACATCAGCAGCGCCGGGCTGCGAGTGCTCCTGCTCGTGGCCAAGGATTTGCAGAAGAAGGGCGCCCCTTTTGCCATCTGCTCTCTATCGGGGCAGGTAATGGAGCTTTTCACCGTCAGCGGCTTCGATCAGATCATCGCGATCCACGACACCCGGGACTTGGCCCTGGCATCCTTCAACACGTAACCCACCCCTGGATTCCTGCCTCCGCAGGAGTGACAGAGAGTACACTCCCGCCATTCCGCTCCCCGACCACCTCGCCACCGCTCACCCTGAGCCTGTCGAAGGGTCGAGCGGATTACACCTGTGCCTACATCCCATTACCGCCCTGCCCTCTCCGTCATCCCGGCCCCCGAGCCGGGATCCACCCCTTTCCTCGTAGGGGCGGGGCATTCCGCTCACCCTGGGCCCGTCGAAGGGCCTCAAGAGCGGAATGGGAGGGATCCCCCTAGTACAGGTGCGGCTGCATCGAGGCCATGATCGTCAACTCGATATCCCGGATCGCCTGCGACATGGCCTGACCGATGATGTCCAGCTTCCGCACCTGCTCTATACGGG